>NZ_JBJEFJ010000009.1:1714-21583 GCF_051873915.1 Pradoshia sp. | reverse complement strand
GTCTTACTGACCGTTAGTGCGGGATCAAATCTTCAGCCACATAAAAAGCCTTAGCTTCAATACGAAGCTAAGGCGGCATTCCAGTAATAGAAGCATAGAATCAGTCGCCCTATTCTTCCCACCGAAAAATAGAATTCAAGTACATAGAGCAGGTTTCCTGGCTTACGCTTATCTTGTTTAACCTGATTCCGCCTTCCCGTATTCAATAATGAACCAGTGGCATGAGTGAATCAGTTTATATGCGTTTACAGTAGCGGGGGCTGCACCGGACTTGCACCGGTTTCCCTATTATCCTTGTTTTCATCAAGGCACTCTATTACGGATTATATGGTTGTATCTCTAATCATATCCTCAATTGGATAAATTCTCAATAGCCGAATCATCCTCTTCTGCATCATAATGCTCTCGGCAAAAAGTAAGGACAGCTGTCTCTTCGTCTTCTTCTAATTCAAAGTCGAGCACATTTTTCGTTTCATTTTCAATGAATTCATATTTGCTGATTCGTTCCTTCTCTTCATCCTTTAAGAAAATAACGCGCAGCATAACACCGTTCTCGCTATATAATTCATCTTCCTCTGGAACATCGAGCTCAAGAAAGAATTCATACCGTTCGCCGGTTAGAATTCCAAATGGATCGTCCAATCTCTCCACTGTATAGCTTTCAATCTTTAACATTCAATCAAACCTTTCATCCATAACTATTTCATATTATACATATTTGTTCGACATTTTAACCACTTTTTGTTTCTATGCACGAATCATTTCTGCATATTCTTCAGGCATTTTCCCTAAACTATTCGAGAAACCCTGATGACTTAGGAGAACAAAATGCGAAAATTAATTGTACTTCCTTTATTAGCTCTTCTTCTGCTTCCAAATGAAGCTCTTGCCAAAACAGCCTATTTAAGCTTTGATGACGGCCCATCCAATATCACTGAACCAATCATGGACATCCTTGATATCCATGATGTGAAGGCAACTTTCTTCGTTACCGGTACGAAAGAAAAATCACACCATTATTTATACAAGAAAATGGTAAAACGTGGTCATGCTCTTGGACTTCATTCCTATTCGCACAAGTATTCATCTATTTACCGGTCAAAGGCATCTTTCTATGCGGATATTGAACGGCTGGAGGAATTCTTGAAGAAAGAAGTCGGTTCCTCTCCAAATATATTACGCTTTCCCGGCGGTTCCAATAATTACATCAACCGGCAATATGCCGGTACTAATTTGATGCCAATTCTTAAGGAGGAAGGCAAGAAACGCGGTTATGTATTTTTTGATTGGAATTGTGATGCAAATGATGCGATTAACCCACCGGTTCCCGAAAAGAAAATTACAGCTGGGATTATGAATTCAATCAATGGGAAAGAAAATTTATATATCCTGCTCCATGATTTCAATGGGAATACAACCGTTGTAGATGGACTGCCTGAAATTATCCGCCGTTTGAAGCATAAAGGCTACACATTTAAGGTGATGGATGAGACAACACCTCCTCTTGAGTTTTAAAGACGAACAAAAAGCCCATCTCACATTTTATTAGGGATGGGCTTTTTGTTCACTCGTCTTATTCAACGACCAGGTATTTTCCGTGCTCCATATTGATAACATAATCAGGCTTTGGCGGCTTTCCGCCATGCTCCTTGATTTTCGCCTTATGGCCTGCGATATGCTCAGGGCTCTTCTCCCAGGCCTTCCATGCTTCCTCTGATTCCCATCGAACCAGCATAACCACTTCCTCTTCCCCGCGTGCCGCTTTCTTCACTAACAGCTCACGCCCGATGAATCCTTCACGCTGTTCCACTAAGGATGGTCCTTGTCCAGGCTTTTTCTTAAAGCGCTCAAGTATCTTGTCTGCATTTCCTTCTGTCACTGTCCACTTACGGATTTGTACAAACATGATTCTCACTCCTGTCCCATTTAGTTAAAAAGAGCATGTCCCTTTGAGACATGCTCCATATTAATGAAATTATTTAAGCTCATTTAAGATTTCATCAAGTTTATCTGCTTCTGTTGTTACACCATTGCTTGAGAAGTACCAGTTAACACCGTCAAGATAGACGATTTTTCCTTCTTTATAAGCACGTGTTTTTTTGATGATATCATTTTCAATATCTTTTTTGATTGTCTCTACATCAGAAGCTGTACGGTCAATGATGAGCAACACCTCTGGGTCAACGGAAAGGACAGATTCATAAGAGAAATCGGAACCATGTGATGAAGCATCGATTTCAGTTGTTGCCGGCTTAAATCCAAAGTCATTATAAACATAAGCGAAGCGAGAATCTTTACCGTTGTCGAATCCGGAGATTTTCTTGTCATTGTACATAGCCACTAGTGCATTTTCATAGCCTGCTGCTTTTTCTTTCACAGCATCCACTTTTTCTTGCAGATTTGCTTTTAATTCCTCTGCTTTATCTTTCTTATCAAAGATTTTAGCTGCTAGATCAACTGTTTCGTATACAGCCTCTATGTAATTCTCATTGTCAGAGCCAATGAAAACAACATTTGGCGTAATTTCTTTAAGCTCTTCATAGTACGGTGTTTGACGGCCTGAGATGAAAATAACATCCGGCTCTGCTGCTGCTACTGCTTCAAATTCGATTTGTTTCAATGTACCAACATCAGCTACATCATCATTTACATACTTTTCTTTCAAGTGATCCGGCATATTTCCTTTACCACCGCCGGCAGCAACCCCTACGATTCCTTCAACCCCTAAAGCATCAAGTGTATCTAAGAAACCATAGTCAAGCGCTACAATACGCTCAGGCATTTTATCTAAAGTGACATCTTCAAATGTCGTCGTTTTTCCGCTTTCTTCATCTTCACGTGAATCTGATAATGAAGGCACAGTCATCGGGAATGCTGAGTTAGACTCATTTCCTTCTGTTTGTGAAGCTTTCTCAGAGGAATCTCCTCCTGTTGACTCTTCACTTGTGTTACATGCAGACAACATTAATGTTAGTGTTGCAAGCGCTGCTAAAAACTTCCACTTCTTCATCCTGTATTTCCCCCTAAACAGAATCTTTAATTGAAAATGATTATCATTTTCATTTACATTTATCATTCTAAACTGAACTTTCAAAATCTGTCAACTCTTTTTACCAGCATTTCTAGATTTTTTCGTTTAGATGATAAAAGAGGGAAAGCCTTAATGCGAATTAAAGTAGACACAAATGCGGCAACCGTTTTGCTCCTGCACTGGGATATGCATATCATAGACATCCCGCAAAGCATCTGGATTAATGATTTCATGTGCAGGGCCATCCTTGATCAGACGGCCATCCTTCAATGCAACAATACGATCAGAGTAGACAGAAGCAAAGTTAATGTCATGCAAGACGATGACAACGGTCTTTCCAAGTTCATCAACCAGCTTGCGAAGGATTTTCATAATCTGGACAGAGTGCTTCATATCAAGGTTATTTAAAGGTTCATCAAGCAGGATATATTCTGTATCCTGTGCAATGACCATGGAAATAAAGGCCCGCTGTTTTTGACCGCCTGATAATTCATCAAGGAATTTATCTTGCATGTCTACTAAATTCATATACTCCAATGCTTGGTCAACTAATCTTTCATCCTCTTTTGTCAGTCGCCCCTTTGAATATGGGTAGCGGCCGAAGGATACAAGCTCCCGCACAGTCAAGCGGATGTTCAAATGGTTCGATTGCTTTAGAATAGCCACACGTTTAGCAAAGGCATCAGACTTCATTTTTTTCACATCTGCCTGATCTAGAAATACTTCACCTGTATCCGCATCTAAGAGCCGGCTGACCATGGACAATAAAGTTGATTTCCCTGCTCCATTTGGTCCGATAAACGAAGTAATCTTCCTAGGATGTATTTTTAATGTCACATTTTCAACAACCGGTTTCTTTCCAAAACTCTTAGAAAGCTCTTTAATTTCGATCATTATGCTTTCCTACTTTCCTTCAGTAATAAGTAAATAAAGTAAATACCACCGACAAAGTTAATGACGACACTAATGGTTGTACTGAGTTCAAATACATGCTGTACGAGAAACTGCCCGCCGACAAGCGCGATAATACTGATTAAGCTCGCACCAGCAATTAAAACGGAATGCTTGTAGGTGGCTAAGTATTGATAGGCTAAATTAGCTACGATTAATCCTAAAAAGGTAACAGGTCCAACTAAAGCCGTAGATGTGGCAATAAGGATAGACGATAAGACCAATACCTTCAAAACAATTCTATCGTAGTTAACGCCAAGATTGATGGCATTATCTCGGCCTAAGGATACGACATCGAGATCTTTGAGCAGACGATAACCGTAGAGGAAGGCTGCACCTAAGATAACGATTGCCATGAGCAGCAGCTCAGTCTTCACATTCATGAAGCTGGCAAACAAGCGGGCTTGCAGGCTTTCATACTCAACAGGGTCGATAATGACCTGCATGAATGTCACAAGACTGCCAAGGAGTGTCCCTATAATCATCCCAGCCAATAATAAAAGATAAATAGGATATTTATCCGCCCGGAACAGAAAACGATAGAGAATCAGGGCAAAAATCACCATAGCGGCAATGGATAACCCAAAATTCAAGTAACGGCTTACAACAAAAATCGATGCTGAGCCTGCCGTGAAGTAAATGATTGTCTGGACGACCTCATACATCGAATCTACACCCATGACAGATGGAGTCAATAACCGATTATGGGTAACAGTTTGGAAAATTACCGTTGCGTAAGCGATTGCCGTTCCGGTAATCACCATCGCAATGAGGCGCTCCACACGTCTAGGAAAGGCATAGCTGAAGCTTCCTTGAATATTATAAAAGGCAAAGAGTCCCATACATATTAGGGCAATAACAGCCAGCAGCAATAATTTTGTGCTATTTTTTCGCATATGCTTTCCCCCTAAACAACATAATCAAGAAGATCGCACTGCCAATGACTGCAACTGTTGTATTGACCGGTATTTCATATGGATGAACAATCAGCCGGCTGATAATGTCGCAGGCCAGCAAGAATGCTGCCCCCATGAAGATCGTATGGGGAATAGTCTTGCGTAAATTATCCCCCAGGTATAAAGAAACAAGGTTCGGCACGATTAAACCTAAGAAAGGAATCATACCGACAGTTAACACAACGGTCGTTGAAATAACTGCCACGATAACCAGCCCGATATTCAGGACTGTGCGATAGCTTAATCCTAAATTCCTCGCAAAATCCTCTCCCATGCCGGCAACCGTAAATTTATTCGCAAAAATATAAGCAATTATAATCGCCGGTACTGCTACATATAGCAATTCATAGCGTCCCGAAACAATCAATGTGAAGCTTCCTAAGAAAAACGTATCAACATTCTGGAGCACATCTGCTTCATAGCCCAAAAATGTTGAGATGGCACCAATGATATTTCCATACATGATCCCAATAAGCGGAACGAAAATGACATCCTTGAATTTAATCCTTTCAAGTAATTGCATGAAAATAAACGTCCCGATTAGAGCAAACGCAAAACTAAAGAGAATTTGTCCCATATAAGACATACTTGGGATAAAAATCATGGAAACAATGACTCCCAGTTTTGCTGCGTCAAGCGTTCCCGCTGTTGTAGGGGAAACAAACTTATTTCGGCTTAAGCTTTGCATGATTAAGCCGGCAATCCCCATTCCTGCACCTGCTAAAAGTATGGCCATCAACCGTGGCAATCGGCTCATGAGGAAGATTTGTGTCTCATCAGACTCCCAATCAAGCAGATCAGTTGGTTTAATATCAATGGCCCCTATAAATAGCGAAATAAAGGTGAGGATAACAGTAGCTGTTATTAACATCCATAATCTCATTTGGCATCCCCACAAAAATAATTTCTCAATTACCGATTGAAAACGATTATCATTATTGAGTTCGCTTTCATTATAAACAACGAATTTAGCAAAATCAACCACTTGGTGATTATCATTATCAATGAAATTGGCAAGCAGCCAAAAAAGAAATCCTAGAATAGGAGAACGATAGGTACCATTATATGAGGTTAGGCTATGGTACACCTTAATTTCCATCCCCACTTTTCTTCTTTATCTATAAATAAGAAAATAGTATTTAGAAATTAATGGGTCTTTAGATTCATTTTGAGGTTAATTCATAGTAATCTTATAAGTTTTATAATACTATAACTACAAATTACTATTACATTTTGGAGGGACATCATGATACAAATAATTAGTTTTGGCCTTATTGTTGGTTTACTGCTTGGCTTTGTATTGCAAAGAGGCCGCTTTTGCGTCGTTGGTGCATACCGGGATTTACTTCTCGCTCGAGACGGTCATATGTTTCTCGCAACCATGATTGTCATCGCCATTCAAGCTGTTGGTGTGTATGCTCTTGCCGCGGCCGGTGTTATTACGATACAAGCGGATGCATTCCCATGGCTCGGTACAATTGTCGGCGGTTTTATCTTCGGCATTGGTATGGTCCTTGCCGGCGGATGCGCCACTGGAACATGGTACAGAGCAGGGGAAGGCTTGATTGGAAGCTGGGTTGCCCTATTCATGTATGCTCTTAGTGCAGCCATGACCAAATTCGGAATTTTAGCTGCCGTCGGAGGTGATGTTTTATCCTACAGAACAAGCGACACCTATATACATGAAACATTCGGTCTTTCTCCATGGGTTCTCGTTATAGCCTTTGGCCTTCTGATCACAGCTCTTGTCATACGCAGCCTGAGAAAACCAAAGCTTCCGACCTTTAGCATGAAACCGAAAAAGACTGGTCTTGCGCATATCTTATTTGAGAAACGCTGGCATCCATTCGTCACTGCAGGCCTTGTAGGCTTAATTGCCATTCTTGCATGGCCCTTAAGTGAAGCAACTGGCCGTATGGCGGGTCTTGGCATCACTACACCTACTGCACAGCTGCTCACTTTCTTCGTCAACGGAGACACTTCTCTCTTAAACTGGGGTGTATTCCTCGTTCTAGGAATCGGGATTGGCTCCTATATCGCTGCTCGCGGCAGCGGAGAATTCAAATGGAGATTGCCTGATAAGAAGACTCTTGGCTTTAACACTTCAGGCGGTCTGATGATGGGATTCGGTGCTTCACTTGCAGGTGGATGCACAATCGGAAATGGCTTAGTTAACACAGCCCTTTTCACATGGCAAGGCTGGGTTGCAGTTGTCTTTTTCCTTCTTGGAACATGGACAGCAACCTACTTCACGATTATTCGCAAACAAAAGAAACAACAGGCTAGCTCTGGAGCAATTTCAGCAGCCTAATTAAAAGGAGGAAACACAAATGGCAAAAGTACTTGAAACAAACGGAATGGTGTGCCCCTTTCCTTTAGAAGAAGCAAAAGCAGCGATGACCGAATTAACGGCTGGTGAAGAATTAATTATTAATTTTGACTGCACGCAGGCAACCGAAAGCATTCCCCGCTGGGCAGCGAAAGAAGGTCATACGGTTACGAACTTCGAACAAACCGGCAATGCCGAATGGCAAATCGTATTGAAAAAAGGAAATTAAGTCAAAAGGCTGCCTGAACATATTCAGGCAGCCTTTTTCAATCTCTCAATTTAATCCTAAAGAAATATATTTCACCTCAAGGAATTCATCAATTCCATGATGGCTTCCTTCCCGTCCAAGTCCGCTTTGCTTAAATCCGCCAAACGGAGCCTGTGCAACAGAAGGCAGGCCATCATTTACACCGACAATCCCATATTCTAAATTCTCAGCAATATAGATGGCTTCACTGATCTTATCTGAATATACATAGGCTGCAAGACCAAACGGGGTATTATTGGCTCTTTCTACGGCTTCCTCCACATTCTCAAATGGAGCAATTGGCGCAATGGGACCAAATGTCTCCTCCTGCATACATTGCATATCATCAGTCGCCCCTGAGATGACTGCCGGTGTAAGATAGTACCCGTTAGAATCGGAAAGAACCTGTCCCCCTGTCAAGACTTCGCCGCCTTTTTCCTGGGCATCCCGCAAATGTGCCATAGCTTTATCAATGGCCTCTTGATTAATGAGCGGTCCGATTTCCACGCCTGTCTCTAGTCCGTTTCCTATCTTAAGGCTGCTCACCTTCTCGGTATATCGCTTCACAAATTCCTCGTACACACCTTTTTGAACCAAAATTCGATTCGCACACACACAGGTTTGGCCTGCATTCCGAAACTTTGATGCAATTGCCCCCTCTACCGCTTTATTTATGTCGGCGTGATTAGTGATAATAAACGGTGCATGTCCGCCAAGCTCAAGCGAAATTTTCTTCACCGTATCAGCGGCTCCTCTCATTAAGAGCTTCCCAACCTCGGTTGAACCGGTGAATGTGAGCTTTCGTACACGCTCATCCTTTTGCCAAGCCTCTGTGATTCGTTTGGCGTCGCCTGTCACAATATTCAATACACCTGCAGGAACTCCTGCCCGGCAAGCGAGCTCTGCCAGCTTCAATGCCGTGAATGGCGTTTCCTCAGAAGGTTTCAGGACAACCGTACACCCGGCTGCTAGAGCAGGTCCCACCTTCCTCGTAATCATCGCTGCTGGGAAATTCCATGGGGTAATCGCAGCGACCACTCCAACCGGCTGCTTATGCACAAAGAGTCTTTTATTCGGGTGGGAGGCCGGAATGGTTTCGCCGTAAATCCGTTTTCCTTCCTCTGCAAACCAGGTAATAAAGCTGTTTGCATAGGCAATCTCCCCCTTTGCCTCTGCCAGCGGCTTGCCCTGTTCAATGGTCATCGTTTCAGCCAAATAATCTGTATGCTCCTCAACCAGGCGTGCCCATTCAAGCAAAATGCTCGAGCGCTCATGCGCTGTTCGTTTTGACCATTCCTTACCGGCTTCAAATGCCGCATTCACAGCCTTTTCTGCCTCATTTTCATTTCCATTGGGGACCGTACCAATTACCTCTTGTGTTGCTGGGTTAAATACGTCAATTTTCTCCTCTTTATCAACCCATTCTCCTGCAATATACATCTTATCTGGAAATAGGTTTGCCATGTCATCCGCTCCATTCTTATATGATTTCTTCTATAAGAGCTATTTTACTTTCTAAATGTTCTTTTTGTGGTATTATCACTCATTATCCCTTAAACTGGAATTGATGACAATTTTTAAAATCTATAGGGGGCGTTGACTTGAATAATCCTAGGAAGAGGAAGAAGAAAAAGAGAAAGCCTTCTCTCGCATTCAGAACAAATATTCTTCTCTTCACGGTATTTCTCTTATTTACTGCTTTAATTCTACGATTAGGCATTTTGCAAATTGTCCACGGCGATACGTATAAAAAAGAAGTCGAAAAGACAGAGGACATTACCGTTAATAAACCGGTGCCACGCGGACTTATTTATGACCGTAATTATCATCTGATTGTCGATAATGAAGGCATTAATGCCATCACCTATACACGAAGTAAGACAGTCAAGACAACTGAAATGATTGAGGTGGCTGAAAAGCTGTCCAAGTTCATTTCCATTAATGACGAAGATATGAAAGCCGTCAAGGAACGAGATATGAAGGATTTCTGGATCTTGCTTCATCCAGAGGAAGCAAAGAAAAAGATTACGAAAGCAGAATATCAAAAGGAAAGTGATGGAGAATTAGAAAGTAAGGACCTCTATAAATTACAGCTCGACCGCATCACTGAGAAAGAGCTTGCCTCCTTCTCTAAACAGGACTTAAAGACTTTAGCCATCTTCCGTAAGTTTAACAGCGGCACCTACTTGACCCCTGAGATTGTGAAGAATAAAGGGGTTACAGATAAAGAAATGGCACTTGTCAGCGAAAACCTGGATGAGCTGCCCGGAGTAGACACCTATGTTGACTGGAACCGGAAATATCCATTCGATTCAACCCTTAAATCCATCTTAGGTCGGACATCCTCCGCTAATACCGGACTGCCGAAGGAAAAGGTCGAATACTACACATCCAGAGGCTATAGCCTGAACGAACGAATCGGTTTATCTAATCTTGAGCTCTATTATGAAGACATCCTCCATGGTCAGAAGGGAAAATTTAAAACTACTCTAGACAAGGCTGGGAATATTATTGGAACGGAAAGCTTAACTGAAGGCCAACGCGGGAAAGACCTTGCACTGACCATTGATATCAACTTCCAGAAAAAAGTTGAAACCATCATTGAAAATGAGCTGAAAGCCAATAAAGGCTCAGGCAACACCAAGTTCTTGGACCGAGCCTTTGTCGTTGCCATGGATCCAAATACCGGTGAAATACTCGCCTTAGCTGGCAAGCGCTATTCCTATGATGAAGAGCAGCGGAAGTACGTGATGAACGATTTTGCCCAAGGGACTTACACAACTGCCTATGCGATGGGCTCATCTGTCAAGGGGGCAACCATCTTGACTGGCTATCAGGAAGGCGTTATCTCTCCTGGAACCGTTCAGTACGATGCACCCATTAAGCTGAAAGATACCAATGCCAAAAAATCGTATACCAATATGGGGCCTATCAATGATTTGACAGCCTTGAAACGCTCATCAAACGTCTATATGTTCAAAACAGCGATAGCCATCGGCGGTACTCAGTATACACGCCCCGAGCAAACGATGAATGTGACAGACGAATCCTTTGATATCATGCGTAATCGCTATGCCGAATTTGGCCTTGGGAAGCAAACTGGCATAGATCTTCCCGGAGAGCAAATTGGCTATAAAGGAAGCATCAGGCATGCAGGGTTACTCATGGACTTTTCCATCGGCCAATATGACACATACACACCCTTGCAGCTCGCTCAATATGTCTCCACCATCGCCAATGGCGGTTATCGAATGGAGCCGCATATCGTGAAGAAAATGCATGAACCAGTCATGAAGAAAGGAGAAATTGGACCTGTCTTTAAAGAAATTGCACCAAAATCACTGAATAAGCTGTCCATGAAGGATGAATGGATTAAACGGGTTCAGGAGGGGTTCCGTCAGGTGACGCAAGACACTGGAGGGACAGCCGCTAGTTTCTTTGCAAACAGGCCATATAAACCTGCTGGAAAGACCGGTACTGCCCAAGCATTCTATGACGGCCCTAATTGGGTTCCGGGGACAGTACAGCCGGACACCTGGAACTTAACCTTTGTCTCTTACGCTCCATACGATAATCCTGAGATTGCCATCAGCGTAGTTGTTCCATGGGCTTATCAGTCCAGTGATAACCAAATGAACAAGAAGATTGCCCAAAAGGTATATGACGCATATTTCAATTTCAAGGGTGGACAATAATAATTGGCCGACTGCCGTACAATCGGAGTCGGCCTCTTTTTTATGATGAAGGCACAAGACTAGCATTTTATCTTCAATAGCGCCTATCTTCCTTAGGCTAAGCTCCTTCTTCCTGCAGTCTGCATATACTGCATTTGACTGAGATAGTTAAGGAGTGAAACACACGAATGCCAAATGGAATGCAAGCACAACCACAATTATATGGAAATCTCCCATCTGGATTTGGACAGCAGCATGGCTCTTACGGATATGGACACCATCCACACTATGGAGGATATGGGGGTTATGGAGGCTTCGGCGGAGGCTATCCTGGAATGTTCCCACCCCCTCCTCCACGTCCGCCGTTACAGCCTGGTACCCCATACGGCGGAGGATACGGTAATTTTTATGGGTTACCGCTGGGAGGCTGGAGCGGTCAATATGCTGGTCAATTCGGCGGTCCATTCGCCTCGCCTGGCTATGGGTTTGGTACACCGTTAACCCCAACTCCGCGCGATTCATATACAACGTATTGACGACAAAAGCTGCCGGATTACCGGCAGCTTTTTAGTTCTCTAAAGCGGCGAAATATTACATTTATTTGTAATGTTTGATTCTTTTGGTTAACCCTCTTTCTTTTTCGGGTAGTTAATAAGGATTATTCCTTTAAAGGGGTTCGATGTTCACATGGAAGAAATTGAGTTAACGGAAAAGAACGTGAACCATGCCATTTTTCAGTTTTTGTTTCCATTCTCGATTTTGGAAGGAAAAGAGGATGATACTGCCAACAAACTAAAAGAGAATGGGTATGAATGGTTCAGACTTGATAAGCTGGAGAAAGAAGATGATTATTATGGTCAATATGAAATTGATCATGAGGATTTAGAGAATTATTATTTACCTTTTACAAACCGCATTTTATTTCCGAAAGAGGAAGACGGAAAAGGTTTTCAGCGTTACACTAAGGCTCTTGGATTAAAAAGCCATTTTAAAGCCCCCTCCTATACAGCAGATTTTGTCATCCACTCCGTTGACGTATTTGTTTGTCCTTACCAAATTGGTATTTTGAACGTACGAGTAGATCTGTTAAATAAGAATGAACTTACTTATTCACAAATCCTTGATTTCGGAGCAAAGTTCAGGGTGATGGAAGAGAAAAATTCCTTCACCAGCGTTATATGTGAGGGGCAGTCGTTTGATCATGTTCAAGATTATATATTTGAATGTGTTATCCCTGATATTAAAGAATATATGAGCTATAAATCCGAGAAGAGTGCCTATTTTGAATCATTTCCTTTCTTCGAGGATAATCGTCTATATGTACAGGCATTGATTAGTCTAGAAGGCGACATTACGGAAGAAGATGTATACCGACTTGGCAATTTAGATGGCTTCTTTCAGGACAAGCCTTATATCAGTGCACATAACAAAGAATTTATTCATTCTTTTATCGAGGAAAAGGCCTATATGAGATGGGCGCCATATACGTATATCCTGCCTGAGTCGAGCGGCTTCTTTACTTTGACAAAGCAAACGGGAAGGGAATTTTCAAGGATTGCCAACAGCTTTTACGGTCAGTTTTACTACGGATTGATCTTGACCCTCTTCCATAAGATTGTCTTGCTGAAGCTTGAAAATAATTACTCAGAAATCCGCATTGAGCAGGACACGAAGAAGGTAGAGAAGCTGATTCATGCCATCAATGCCTTCTCCTCCAATTATTTTTTCTTTGAATTGGCGACACACTCAGAGGGACGGGATATATTCGTCAAGCTGCGAGAGCGGTTCCGGGTAGAACTCCTGTACGAGGATACCCGCAATACATTAGAGAGCTTATACCAATACCAAGATAATTTCACTTCGAAGCAAAGCAGCTCCTTGCTGCAAATTCTCACCCTATATTCCGTCATTACCGGAATATTCGGAATGAATCTAATGGTTGATAGCCTTAACAAGGATGTTAATTGGACCAAGACCATTGGTACCCTGAGCTTCTATGAATACATCGCACTTTTTGTCATCGTATCAGGGGTTGGCATATCTGTATTTCTTTCTCTCCGTTATATTGCCATCTGGTATTTAGACAAACAGGAGCGGAAAAAATGGCGGAAGCAAATTGAATATCCGAATACGAAATAATTGTCTAAACGGGGCAGCCGCATGATAAATGGCTGGCTCGTTTCTTCTTGTATATTTTTCTTTATGCGGCAAATACTAATCTCCATTAATGGCGATAAGTGGTGATTTAAATGAATTTCAGGAAAAAAACGGACTCTAAAGATTCCAACCAGAAACTCGAAGAACAGATCTCAGGACAAATTTCTGGCCATATTGAAGACAATGAGAATTACTTGAAGAAATTCTTCTCTAATACGGGTGACCTTATATTCCGCAAGTTTTCGGCATTTGACGTCTCCTATTGTGCTGTGTACTTAAAAACCATTAGCGATAAGTCGCTGCTTGAGGAATTTATCATCAAGCCCTTGCTTGCTGACAAGGGATTATCTCCTCTTGATTTACCTGTTCCTGCCTTGAACTCCTATTATACATGGGAAGACGTCAAGAACAATTTAATAAATGGAAATATGATTTTGTTTAAAGAAGGCAGCCAAACGGCTTATACAATAGACGCTGCAAAGTTTGCCACAAGAAGTGTGGCAGAACCATCTTCTGAACAATCCATTATCGGAACACATGAGGGATTTGTCGAAAGCTACGAGGTCAATATTGGTCTCATTCGAAAGTATTTGCGAACCGATCAATTTGTCATGAAGGACCTCGTAATCGGAGATAAGATACAAAAAAGGGTCGGCATTGGCTACTTAGGAAATCAAGTAGACCCAGAAGTAGTGAAAAAGGTTGAAGAACGGATTAAGAATCTAAAGTTTGAAGGAGCTGTAATAACCGGACAACTGAAGGAGCAACTTCAAGATCAGAAACGCTCACCGTTTCCGCAAGTTCTAAATACA
The DNA here is from genome assembly GCF_051873915.1 of Pradoshia sp. Taxonomy (NCBI): domain Bacteria; kingdom Bacillati; phylum Bacillota; class Bacilli; order Caryophanales; family Bacillaceae; genus Pradoshia; species Pradoshia sp. The sequence goes on along the minus strand of NZ_JBJEFJ010000009.1, from coordinate 7,426 downwards.
GAACGTCCTGTTACCGTTGCGGAGCATCTTTCAACAGGTGCAATCCTAGTCCTCATAGATGGAGTGAGCACGATCTACCTCATGCCGGCAAGCTTTTTTGCCTTTTATCATGCGCCTGATGATGCTCAAAGCAGCTTTTATATTGCGTCTTTTCATCAATGCTTACGTTTATTTAGCTTGTTATTGACGATAACGCTGGCACCTTTTTATATTTGCGTCGTTGCATTTGATGCCGAAATCATTCCTGTAACACTTATTGCGAATGTAAAAGGGTCTCTGCAAATTATCCCCTTTAGCCCGCTAATTGAAGCGTTAATTATGCAAATAACACTTGAACTACTTAATGAAGCCACCATCAGACTTCCTAAATCTGTTTCACCTACAATTGGTGTAGTCGGCGCGTTAGTGATTGGTACAGCCATTGTGCAGGCGAATCTTGTATCCAATACCATGCTAATTGTCTTGGCCTTGACCGGTATTTCCTCTTTTGTTACGCCTAATCAGGAGATGGCAGTTGTCATAAGGTTATTCATCTATCCTTTATTGTTTCTTTCGAACATGTTTGGTCTTGTCGGATTAGCATTTGGCTTAACCTTTATCGTCTTCCATCTCTGTTCACTGAGTTCATTCGGTCAGCCTTATCTGGCTCCGCTGGTTCCATTTAAGTTTTCTAAAAAGATCAAAAAGATCGGCGCAAAAGTATTTAAAACAAAGGAGGGATAATAGATTCCTATGTCTACTACGACTAAGCCGCTATCTTTGACTCAGCTATACTTCGTCATTATCCAAATCCTAATTGGCATCATCATATTTACGATTCCATTTTATGTCAGTTATGAAGCATCACATAACGGATGGATATCTGGGGTCATTCTGCTGGTAGCCTTCCAGCTCCTTGCTCTTATCATCATTGCGCTTCACAGAAACTTCCCTGACAAAAACTTGTACCAAATTGCAGAAATTGTCTTAGGGAAAACGGCCGGAAAAATTCTATCCATCCTTTTATCCATTTACTCATTTATATCTGCAGGATATATTTGCATCTATTTTGGCTATTTGTCTAAAGAGTGGACATTAGCCATAACACCCTATCCCGTCACTTATCTACTATTATTGTTGCCTGCTTATTATATAGCAGCAGGTAAATTGGTTGCCTTCGCCAGATTTTGCTGTATTGCTTTTCTTTTAATATTTATATTGGTTTTTGTCATTTGCTTTGGAATCGAAAATATGGATTTTACTTATTTATTGCCGATTGGAGATGTACCTCTCCACAAAATAATGAAGGGGGCCCTTCATATCGGCCCTATATACAGTGCAATCAACTGTATTTTACTTTACCTTCCTAAGGTAGATGGTAGCCTTAAGGCTAAGGGGAGGGTTGTCTTTTATTCCATACTGACTGTATCCCTTATATACGTTTTTATCATTATAACGAGCCTTGCCTTGTTTGGAAGCCGTCCCTTAGATATTGTTGTAATGCCACTCTTGCATCTTTTAAAGTCGATAACCTTGTTCGGCGTGCTTGAAAGATTAGATTTATTGATTATGTGCTTTTGGCTTATCCCAACGGCAACATCATTCGTCGTTCATATGCATATGTGTTTGACAGGGTTTATACAAGCATTTCATCCTAAAAAGGAGTCGAGGCTTCTCCTGATCTTTTTCATCTTGAATTTTATCGCATGCCTCTGCTTCCCTTTATCCCAATTCAATGTACATCGAACAGGGTCATTGATGCTTCCTGTCACGTACCTGTTCATGTTCGGCACGACCCCCCTGCTCTTAATCGTTGCTAAAATACGGAAAATCAAACAATAGTAGGTGATGTCCTTGAAGCTAGTAAAAGTATTATGCATTTGCTCCCTTTTGAGTTTAACAGCAGGCTGCTGGGATCAAAACTTCCTAAAGAAGCAAAGCATAGCCTTCGGCGTTGGATACGATATAGCGGAAAAACCTAAGGAGGGTATTCATTCCATCTCAATCATCCGAACAATGAAGCCAGTTGGCGGCGGCGGTCAGACCGAGCCATTCAATAATGCCTATCAAGTTACCGGTGAAACACCGCTTCAAATACGCGATGAGATGAATAGAATTACTCCTGGCACCTATTCAACTAATAAACTTCGGGTCTTGGCCATTGGTGAGGAATTGGCTAAGAAGGATCTTTATCCACTCCTTGATATATACTTTCGTGAAGCACGTAGTAATATAAATACGAAGATTATCGTAACGGAAGGTAAAGCAGTCGATTTTCTGGATGGAGAATATATTCAAGGGAATCTAATAACTGAAGTTTTGAATGATTTAATTATCAGCGGAGAGAAGGAATCCCATATTCCCAAGTTAACAATAGGCACCTTAATGCCAATTATGTTCTGCCCGGGTCAGGATATGATTCTTCCATACCTCAGTATAGATAAAGGAAAGGATAAGAATTTAAAATTAAAGGGTGTAGTTCTTTTCAACAAACGGAAGTATACGGGAAAATATTTAACGAATGCGCCTGCCTCCTTATTGCTTTTAATGAAGAATAAAGGAGGTAAAACAGCACAATTCACCATAAATGACAGCAAGTCTGCAAAAGCAATCAACAAAAAAATTACGATTGCGGTCAGAAGATCAAAAGCAAAAACCACATTAAAATGGGAGTCTGGAAAACCCATTTATCATGTTGACTTAACACTAAAGGTGTCCGTTTCTGAATATACAAAAGGTCTGCTTACTGATAAAGAACGAAAAAAACTTACCAAGCTCATTTCAAAAAGCATGACCAAAAAGGCCGAAGAGATAACCAAAACGTTACAAGAGGCGAATTGCGATGCATTGGGCTTGGGTCATAAAATGATGATTCAAGATCCCGAAAAATTTAAAGGCTATAATTGGGATGAAGATTTCAAGGATATTACGATTATTCCTAAAGTGAAGATTGACATCGTCAGTAAAGGAGTTCTGTATTGAGGGGTAAAAGGAGCTGAATGAAATGAATTCTGTCCAAAATATTTTCGGCAAGCTGCATTTAGTCGTACGGCTGCTCATTACCGTTCTCGCTTTAACCATTGTATTTGGATGGGTCATGCACATCATTGAACCAGAAACCTTCCATACCATTAAAAGCGGTATATGGTGGGCGGTGCAGACGATGTCAACTGTCGGCTACGGTGATATCGTCCCGGCCACCATCCCCGGCAAATTCATCGCTCTCTTTGTGATTCTTGCCGGTGGAGGGTTTGTTGCTTACTTTTTCGCTTCGATGTCGTCTCATATCATCAAACGGCAGACAGCCTTTCATCTTGGAACCGGTGTATATAAAGGCGACAGCCATATCATTTTTGTCGGGTGGAATGAACGGACAAAGAAAATGATACAAACACTTGAAGCCCAAACTCTCACACCTTTAGTTGTGGTTGATGAGTCAGCCGTCGAGCACCCTCTTCCTCATAGCAATGTATTCTTTATTCGCGGGGATAGCACGACCGAGCAGGTTTGGCTGAACACCAATAGCCGGAAGGCGATGATGGTCATCATCACTGCCGATCCATCAAAAAATGAACAGGATTCTGACTTGCGTGTCATTTCCTCTCTGTTAGCCTTAAAGGGACAAACCCCTGCGCCCCATTGCATTTGTGAGATTCTTACACCCTTTCAGATTCAAAATGCAAAACGTGCCGGGGCTGATGAGATAATTGCAACGAACGACCTGATTGGGGATGCCTTTCTCCAGCTTATCACGAAACAAACAGACGATGATTAAGATCCAAGCAATGCCTCTTCTGCCTGCTCAATCACCTCTAAACCCCAATTCACACAATGCGCCGGAATGCCAGCTCTCCGGCCTTTTTCATCTTTATGTATCCCTATGCGGTCCTCCAGTGTTAACAAATAGGGATTTCCAATCCGAATGATGCCATTCTTATCCTCGATGGATCCTCTGCAAGTATAGAATGGAATCCGTAAATAGCTCGCTTTATAAGAACCCTCCAACAGATAATCAAAATACCCTTGCTCATAATCCCAACTCCCTCCAACTAAGAAGCCTTGTGAGGCAAGCTTTCTTCGTGCGTGCAAATAGGTAACAACCGTATTCTTTAAGCGTGACGGAAGAACAATCATCATTATTTCCCTCCATAGCAGAGTATGTTTGTATTCATATCCTCTTCTATATGGAGAAAGGTATGTATGGTAATAATATGGCCTCTTATTTAATTAGAAGCAAAAAAGCCTGCATCCTCCTTGTACGGGGAATGCAGGCTTTTTGTTCATTAAGATTGGAGTCGTTTTTCGAGTTCAGCTTTCTTCTCTTCAAAGCCTTTTTTGCCTAATAAAGCAAACATGTTCACTTTATAAGCTTCTACACCAGGCTGGTCGAATGGATTTACACCCATTAAGTAACAGCTCATGGCACATGCTTTCTCGAAGAAATACACTAAATAGCCGAATGTGTATTCATCCAAAGCTGGAATGCTGACAACAAGGTTCGGCACCCCGCCGTCCGTGTGAGCAAGCAATGTTCCTTCAAATGCTTTATTATTGACGAAATCAACTGTTTGACCTGCCAAATAATTTAGATTATCTAAGTCATTCTCCGCTTCTTCAAGAACTAATTCATGGCGAGGAGATTCAACTTTAATAACAGTCTCAAAGATATCACGGCGTCCTTCTTGCACGTATTGACCTAATGAGTGAAGGTCAGTAGAGAAGTTCGCAGAAGATGGATAGACACCTTTTTGGTCTTTCCCTTCACTTTCGCCGAATAATTGCTTCCACCATTCAGAGAAATATTGTAAGGATGGCTCATAGTTAATAAGCATTTCAATTGTTTTCCCTTTGCGATAGAGAAGATTGCGGACCGCTGCATATTGGTAAGCCTCATTGTTTTCAAGCTCAGATTCAGAGTAATCCTTTTCTGCTTGCTGTGCGCCCTTCATGATTGTGTCAATATCTGCACCGCTTGCAGCGATTGGAAGCAATCCTACTGCTGTAAGTACAGAATATCTGCCGCCGACATCATCAGGAATAACGAATGTCTCGAAGCCTTCCTCGTCTGCTACCGTTTTTAATGCACCGCGTGCTTTGTCTGTTGTTGCATAAATACGTTTCTTCGCTTCTTCTTTCCCGTATTTTTCCTCCAATACTTTACGGAAGATGCGGAAAGCGATAGCTGGTTCAGTTGTTGTACCAGATTTAGAAATGACATTGATGGAGAAATCTTTGCCCTCGAGCAAATCCATAATATCTCTCATGTATGTAGAGCTAATGTTGTTTCCTGCAAAAATAATTTGAGGAGCGTTGCGTTTTTCTTTCGGAAGCAGGTTATAGAAGCTGTGTTGAAGCATTTCAATCGCTGCTCTTGCCCCGAGATAGGACCCGCCGATTCCGATGACTAAAAGAATGTCAGAATCATTTTTGATTTTCTCAGCCGCTTTTTTGATGCGTGAGAACTCTTCTTTATCATAATCAGAAGGAAGGGAAAGCCAACCAATATAATCGTTGCCGGCACCGGTCTTCTCATGGATGGTATGATGTAATTGTTTCACCGTATCTTTCAAGTAAGATACTTCATGTTCTTGAAAAAAAGATAATGCCTTGGAATAATCAAATTTGATATGAGTCATTGCTAGGCCTCCATTTAATTTACTCATAAAATACTTTACAGAATCCATTTCTGATAATCAAGTTAGGGAGATACCAAAAAAGGAAGATAACGTTTTC
>NZ_JBJEFJ010000009.1:0-1614 GCF_051873915.1 Pradoshia sp. | reverse complement strand
CGTTTTCTCCATACTATCCGAATTGCTGCCTCACTCTTATAGAGATGCACGCAGAATAGCTAAGACGTCTTCTTTCTTCAATTTCTTAAAGTTCCCAAATTCGCCATTCGCCATCGCTTTATCTGCCATTAAGTCCAGATTGCGATCATCTATTTCATAATCAGCCAGGCGTGTTGGTGCCCCAAGGCTTGTCCAGAAATATCGGATGTTACGGATGCAATCCTTGGCTATTTCTTCATCCGTCTTGCCAGCTGGGTCGACGTCAAATACCTCCACCCCTAAGCGTACGAACTTTTGCAGGTTTTCATGCATGCAATGCTCCATCCAATTAGGGAAGAGAATGGCCAGCCCGCCGGCATGCGGAATATCGTATACTGCCGAAACGGCATGTTCAATATTATGTGTAGCCCAATCCCCGCGGATTCCAACACTTAAGGTACCATTTAGCGCAACAGTTCCACAATAGAGAATTGTTTCCCGAAATTCATAGTTTTCCAAATCCTGTAGTAATTTGGGAGCGGTTTCTTTAACCGTTTTCAAAACGGATTCACACATCTTATCCTGCAGCGGGGTGTTCTCGCTATGATTGAAATACGTTTCAAGCACATGGGACATCATATCGACAATCCCGTAAATGGTCTGGTTCTTCGGTACTGTAAATGTGTTAACGGGATCTAATATGGAAAATTGAGGATATGTATGCACAGAGCCCCAGCCATATTTCTCTTTTGTTTCCCAATTGGTAATAACGCTTCCCGAGTTCATCTCTGAACCGGTCGCCGCAATTGTAAGGATGGTCCCAAATGGAAGGGCACTCTCCACAGGAGCCTTCTTCGTAATTAAATCCCATGCATCCCCTTCATATCGGGCTCCAGCCGCAATTGCCTTTGTACAGTCAATGACGCTTCCTCCGCCAATGGCAAGCAGGAAATCAATCCCCTCCTCTTTACAGATTTCAACTCCTTTATGAACTGTGCTTAACCTCGGGTTCGGTTCAACCCCCTGCAATTCATGATAAACGAGTCCCCTTTTCTCCACCTGTGAGATGACGCGGTCATATAAACCATTCCGCTTAATACTGCCTCCCCCATATACCAAAAGAACCCGCTCGACATCAGCTGGAATCCATTCATTTAACTGCTCTACAGTATCTTTCCCAAAAACAAGTTTTGTTGGATTAAAATAAGCAAAATTTTGCATAACGACACTCCTTTTTTTGCTGCCATGATGGATAGATCCGCAGCTATCTATTTTATTGTATCAATTCTTCATTCCCGTCAGAAAGAAGCATAAAACATGAATAAGATTCAGCTGAATAATCCATTCTATGAGTGTAAGATTCACCTTCAAGGAGGAAATGAAATGAGTTGGATTCAACGTACAGCACTATTATTAACCATTATCGGTGCCATTAACTGGGGATTGATTGGATTTTTCCAATTTGATTTAGTAGCCACTGTGTTTGGCGGCGGAAGCCAAGCCGGCGGTTTTGCCCGCGTTATATACGCTCTTGTCGGCATTGCCGGACTGATTAATCTAGGCCTCCTCTTTCGACCAAGTGAAGAAATCAGCACACAGCGGGTATAACAACAGCCCTTTAGCAGTAAATTAAAG
>NZ_JBJEFJ010000008.1:0-21694 GCF_051873915.1 Pradoshia sp. | reverse complement strand
GTCGATTTAGAAGCGTCATCTGTATCCGTTGAACTGTCAGGGGCAGAACAGCCTGCTGAAGAGGGGACAATCCTTGAGGCCAGGGAAGAAGAGGCTGTTCTGGAAATGAATGAGCTGTCTGTTGAAGAAGCAGCAGATACAGCGTATTCTAACCTGCCGGCTGAAGAAGATGTTACAGCTGCGGAAATGCCCGTTTCCGCACTTAGCATGGATCCACTTGAGACAGCTGATTCAGAAGAGGATGCTCCGTCCATGACGGATGCTGTCCCTGCTAATGGACCTGAGAAGGAGCCGATAACGGAAAAGCCGGTATTTGACCTCTCCTTGGCCGTTAATGAGGCTGCCGAAGAAAAGGCTGAGTCTGTAAGTGAAACCCCTGTAGAGGCAGAGCAAGAGAATCCTGCTCAGGATGAGAGTGCCGCGGAGCCGAAGCTCGAAGTCATTACTTCTGGAATTGGCGAAGATGAGGACCGCAAAGCAGAGCGGGCGCGAAGAATTGAGGAGCGGAGAAAGCATATCCCATTCAATGTTCTGATGCTGAAACAGGATAAGGCAAGAATGGCTGGCAGAAAAGAGGAGAAACCTCAACAGACATCACAGGAGCCGGCCATCCTGGCAGATAAAAAAAAACAAAATGAATCCTACAGCTACCCGGATATTTCCATCCTGAAGCCGAAAATGGCTGTTCAGGAGGATTCTGATTGGCTGGCTGAGCAGGCGGAATTGCTCGATCAGACTCTTGAACAATTCAATGTAAAAGCAAAGGTATTTGCTTATTATCAAGGACCTTCTGTTACAAGATTTGAGGTCCAGCCGGAACCGGGCGTTAAGGTAAGCAAAATCACGAATTTGAGTGATGACTTGAAGCTTTCCCTTGCCGCAAAGGATATCCGTATAGAGGCGCCTATTCCTGGTAAGCGAATGATTGGCATTGAGATTCCGAATCTGCGCACTCGCCCTGTCTATTTGCGGGAAGTGCTGGAGGAGGATGTATTCCTGCAGTCAGATTCACCGCTGACAACGGCAGTCGGTCTTGATATTTCAGGTAACCCGATTGTGACAGACTTGAAGAAAATGCCGCACGGCTTGGTGGCTGGCTCTACCGGATCAGGTAAAAGCGTGTTTATCAACTCCATCTTAGTGAGCTTATTGTATAAAGCCAATCCGAGTGATGTCCGGCTGCTATTGATTGACCCGAAAATGGTCGAACTTGCTCCGTATAATCATATTCCACATTTGGCTGCCCCTGTAATTACGGATGTGAAGGCGGCAACAGCAGCCTTGAAATGGGCGGTGGAGGAGATGGACAGGCGCTATGAGCTCTTTGCTCACTCCGGGGCACGAGATATTGTCCGATATAATCAAAAGGCTGTTGAATCCGGCCAACTTGAGCATAAGCTCCCATACTTGGTCATCATTATTGATGAGCTTGCGGACTTGATGATGATGTCTCCTGCTGATGTGGAAGAAGCCATTTGCCGAATTGCACAAAAGGCGAGGGCGTGCGGTATTCATTTACTGGTGGCGACACAACGGCCATCAGTGGATGTAATTACTGGATTAATCAAGGCGAATATTCCAACGCGGATTGCCTTCTCGGTGTCCTCTCAGGTAGATTCAAGAACGATTCTCGACCAAGGCGGCGCAGAGAAGCTGTTAGGCCGAGGAGATATGCTCTTCCTGGAAAATGGCACATCGAAAACGGTTCGTTTGCAGGGGACCTTTGTGACAGATGATGAAATCGAGCAGGTTGTTGAGTATGTAAAAAGCCATGCGAAACCGAATTACATGTTTGAACCGTCTGACTTGCTCAAGCATGCGGATGTGCAGGAAGAAAAGGATGAACTCTATTTTGAAGTGTGTGAATTCGCGGTTGAAATGGGAGGTGCCTCTATTTCAAGCATCCAACGCCGTTTCCGAATCGGATACAATCGAGCTGCAAGATTGATTGATATTATGGAACGGGAAGGTGTTCTGTCAGAGGCAAGAGGAAGCAAGCCTCGAGAGGTCCTCATTTCACAGGCAGATTTAGAAGCTATCCAGGACTCTCACCTGCCTTATTAAAGTCTTGCCTAATCTTTGGGGGTTCCTTTGTCAGAAAGGAAGCCCCATAAGATTTTGCAGATTGTAAAGAAAGGTGAGCAAAATCGAGATAAATCAATCAACTCTTTGGATAGAATAAAGGATATAAAGTAAAATTGTTCCTCTAAAAAAGAGGAAGGAAAGAAAAAGTGTACTAAATCATCTAATAGGTTTATAATCATACAAGTTGTGTTATTATTCTATGGTGATTTATTATGTGTTTTCGTACGTCCACTTTAAATAAGAAATCTGCATGAAAGGCTTAAAGAGCCGAAAATAGCAAAAAAATGAAACCGTCATATACTGTTATACAGGATAGACGTTTGTTGGAGGTTCATTCTATGACAGTTTATCACTTCGTAGGGATAAAAGGATCGGGGATGAGTGCACTCGCCCAAATCCTGCATGATATGGGATACCAAGTACAAGGTTCCGATTATGAGAAACGTTTTTTCACCCAGGCAGCTTTAGAAAAAGCCGGCATTAAAATTTTGCCGTTTAACAAAGAAAATATTGAACCAGGTATGACTGTTATTGCTGGAAATGCTTTTCCAGACAGTCACGACGAAATTGTGAGAGCTCTTGAATTAGGGCTGCCGGTTATCCGTTACCCTAGATTCCTTGGAGATTTTATTAAAAAGTTCGTCAGCATCGCCATCACAGGTGCGCATGGCAAAACATCTACTACTGGATTGATGGCGCATGTCATCAGCGGCGCGGAGCCTACATCCTTCTTAATTGGGGATGGCACAGGCAAGGGGCAGGTTGATTCGAAATATTTCGTATTCGAAGCCTGTGAATACCGCCGTCATTTCCTATCCTATCAGCCTGATTATGCGATCATGACGAATATTGATTTTGATCATCCTGATTATTTCTCTAATCTGGAGGATGTGTTCTCAGCCTTCCAAGAGATGGCCCTTCAAGTCGAAAAGGGAATCATCGCTTGCGGAGATGATGAACAGCTTCAGAGGATTCAAGCGAAAGTTCCGGTTATTTTTTATGGACTTAACGAGGAGAACGATTTCCAGGCCAAAAATATCGTGACTTCTGAACTAGGCACAACGTTTGATGTGCATGTGCGCAATAATTACTATGAGACGTTCACCATCCCGATGTTCGGCCGTCATACCGTCTTAAATGCGTTAGCCGTTATTGCATTATGCCATTATGAAGGAATTGACGTGGAAGTCATCAAGGAACGCCTGTTAACCTTTAATGGCGTGAAGAGAAGATTCTCCGAGAAGAAGGTCGATAACCAAATCCTGATTGATGATTATGCTCATCATCCAACAGAAATCCGAGCAACGATTGATTCAGCTCGTCAAAAATATCCAGGTCGTGAGGTTGTAGCTGTATTCCAGCCGCACACATTCTCAAGAACACAGAAATTCCTGGATGATTTCGCTGAGGTACTTGCTGAGGCAGATAAGGTTTACTTATGTGAAATCTTCGGTTCAGCACGTGAATTGAACGGCAAGCTCTCCGTTAAGGATTTATGTGAGAAGATTGATGGAGCTGAAATCATTCAAGAGGATGATCCATCTGTGTTGAAAAACCACCCGGACGGCGTGTTGCTGTTCATGGGGGCAGGGGATATTCAAAAGGTTCAGGCAGCTTACGAGAATTTAATTACAAACTAATAAGAAAGACCCTCCAGCATATCTGGAGGGTCATTTTTTATTTCAGGTTTTCTGGATTCAAGGCTAAGAGATCAGGATGAACAAAGATGCCGTCCTTGCGGATCAATTGGTTGTCGAAGTAGATTTCTCCGCCGCCGTAATCCTTGCGCTGAATATTGACAAGATCCCAGTGGATGCTTGATTGATTGCCATTATACGCTTCCTCATAGCATTGGCCAGGGGTAAAGTGGAAGCTTCCATCGATTTTCTCATCGAAAAGAATATCCTGCATCGGCTCTGTGATAAACGGGTTTACGCCAATAGCGAATTCGCCGACGTATCTTGCCCCTTCATCAGTATCGAAAATTTGATTGATACGCTCGGTATCATTTGCCTCAGCTTTGATAATTTTGCCATTTTCAAAGGTAAGACGTACATTCTCAAAGGTAAAGCCTTGGTAAGGAGAAGGCGTATTATACGTAATGGTTCCATTCACGGAATCACGTACAGGAGCAGTGTAAACCTCACCGTCAGGAATATTACGGCGGCCCGCACATTTAACTGCCGGAATATCCTTGATAGAAAAAGTAAGGTCGGTTCCAGGGCCTGTGATGCGGACCTGATCAGTTTGGTTCATAAGATTTACAAGACCTTCCATTGCCTCGGCCATTTTTTCATAGTCTAAATTACATACATTGAAGTAGAAATCTTCAAAGGCTTCTGTACTCATTTTCGCTAATTGGGCCATTGAATTTGTCGGGTAACGGAGCACGACCCATTTTGTTTTCGGAACACGAATGCCGAGATGGACATCCTGTGTAATGGATTTGCTGAATATTTTCATTTTCTCAGATGGGACATCTGAAAGTTCTGAAATATTATCTCCTGCACGAAGTCCTATGTATGCATCCATCTCCTTCATGACAGCTGATTCGAACTGTGCGACCATTTTATATTGCTCTTCTGTCGCACCGAGAAGCAATGATCGTTCAATGGATGGGTCTTTCGTCGTGACGAACGGGTATCCTCCTGCCTTATAAGCCTCCTGCACCAATGCTTTAACTAGCTCTGGCTGAATGCCGATATTTTCAATTAAGACTTTTTCGCCCTTTTGCAGATCAACGGAATAATTGATCAAATTATGGGCTAATTGCTGGATTCTTGGGTCTCTCATTGTTTTTCTCCTTTCCATTTACGCATAGTATCATTGTAACGCAGTTTATCCTAAATATTAAAATTGAAAGCCTCATTGCCTTTATGGATAAAAATCCTTTATAGTTTAAATGAGACAGTAAGGGGTATGAAATTAAGTATATTTTAGAGATGGAGTGAATGTGGAATGGAAATTATTTTGTATTTGAGCGTAGCGCTCATCGCCATTGCTTTTATGGTATTGGTTATTTATCTCTCCAAGACCTTAAAAGCCCTGCAGACGACAATGGAGAGCGTCTCCGGGACATTGGAAGGTTTAGAAACGCAAATGCAGGGAATCACAACTGAAACAACCCTTTTACTTCACAAAACAAACGCGCTGGCTGAAGATCTTCAAGTGAAATCTGAAAGCCTGAATACGGTGGTTGATGCAGTCAAAGGTGTCGGCGGTTCCATTCAAAAGGTTAATGAAACGATTGACCAAGTAACAGACCGTGTACAAATCGCAGCAAATGAACATAACCCGAAGATTGCCCAAGCTGTTCAATGGGGTAATGTGTGTATTGAGCTATTTAATAAATGGAAGGCTAAGAAAGCAGAGAGAGAAGCTGAACAGCAGCAGGAAATCCTTCAAGAATCCCTCCCAGTACCAGCAGCAGAAACCAGATATCAGCGTTCTCATTCATAAATTAATCATTGGAAGGAGAAATGAACAATGGGTAAAAGTGATCTAACAAACAAAACAAACAATACGAAAAGAGATGAAGGGATGTCTTCAAGCAATTTTGTCCTAGGAGCACTTGTGGGAGGAATAGTTGGCGCAGCAACAGCTTTATTCCTCGCTCCAAAGTCAGGAAAAGAACTGCGAGGAGATCTTTCTGAGCAAAGCAGCGCTTTAATGGAGAAAGGGAATGCCTTCAAGCAGACAGCAACTGAGAAGGGTTCTGCATGGAAGCAAACAGCTCAAGAAAAAGGAACTGAATGGATTTCTGTAGCTAAGGAGAAAAGCGCGCCGATAAAAGATGCCGTGAAAACGAAGCTTAGTAAGAAAAATGAGGATATGACATCTGAAGAAACATCCAATATGGATATGACAACACCAGGCATGCAAACAAATATTGCAGTTGATTCACCTGACGATGTTTACGAGGGTGCTGAAGCCATCAGTGATAAAGACCGTGCAGAAGAGGAAACCTATGCGTCTAACGAAACAGGATTTTCTTCCACAGCAAGCGGAAATGCCTCATCAGGAACGACTGCTGCCGCTTCCAGCACGATTAAATCCGTAAAGGTAGAAACGAATACATCCAAAGACAAGGATACGGACAAGAAATAAACCTTATTAACGATAATCTATCATACATGAAAGATGCGGAAGGGGATAAGGGATGAACAAAGTATCCAATGAGAATGAATTTGCTCCATTTTTAGAGCGTGATTTATTCCTATTCATAAAGCACAGCCTCACATGTCCAATCAGTTTGGCTGCCTTTGGTGAATATACGAAATTTACGGAAGTACATCAAGATATTCCTACAGCCTATTTGGCTGTACAGGAAGCAAGGCCGCTCTCCAATCATGTAGCTGAAATAACAGGCATTAAGCATGAATCACCGCAAGCTATCCTTTTCCACAATGGCAAGCCTGTATGGGATGCCTCTCATCAACAGATAACGGCAGAGAAGTTGGAAAAGGCTGTGTTGGAATACTCTAAATAAATGAATGCCGGTATGGGGATATCCATACCGGCTTTTACTATCTATTCATTTCAATACTTTAACGCTTAAAAGCGGTGTAGATTTTTTTCGTGACAATCACGGCTTAATCCGTTATAATAAGTTAAATTATACTGAATAATAGAACATTTTGGCATTAACTCTACTTTTTTCTTACCGATGATTCCGGTCATTGTTAAGCCGCTTTGCAAAACAGAAAGGATGATTGTACTTGAGTAATAAAGAGATGGATCAATTAAGAGAACAACTGGACAGCTTAAATCTGCAATTATTGAATCTCATTAATGAGCGGGGAAGAATCGTACAAAAAATCGGGGAAGTAAAAGGCAAGCAAAGCCAGCACCGATATGATCCTGTCAGGGAAAGAGAAATGCTCAATACACTCATCGAAAACAATGATGGACCATTTGAACGGTCTACGATTGAGCACATCTTCAAGGAAATCTTCAAGGCTAGCTTAGAGCTTCAGGAGGATGACCATCGTAAAGCCTTGTTGGTTTCGCGCAAGAAAAAGCCGGAGGATACGGTTATTACCTTGAAAGGCCATCAGGTCGGCAATGGTGAAGCTTCCTTTGTATTCGGACCATGCGCAGTTGAATCATACGAACAGGTGGCTACGGTGGCTAAGGCCATTAAAGATAAAGGGTTCAAGCTAATGAGAGGCGGTGCTTATAAACCGCGTACATCTCCTTATGATTTCCAAGGGCTTGGAGTGGAAGGGCTGAAGATTCTCAAAAAAGTGGCAGATGAGTATGATTTGGCTGTCATTAGTGAAATCGTCAATCCAGCTGATATTGAGGTTGCGGTCAATTATATTGATGTCATCCAAATTGGCGCACGTAATATGCAGAACTTCGAATTGCTGAAGGCAGCGGGAGCCGTTGATAAGCCTGTCCTGTTGAAGAGGGGGCTTGCAGCAACCATTGAGGAATTCATAAATGCAGCTGAGTATATCATGTCTCAAGGGAACGGTAATATTATTCTTTGTGAACGCGGTATCCGCACCTATGAGAAAGCGACACGCAACACGCTTGATATATCCGCTGTTCCGATTTTGAAAAAGGAAACGCATTTACCGGTTATGGTCGATGTTACGCATTCAACTGGAAGAAGAGATTTATTAATTCCAACAGCCAAAGCTGCTCTAGCCATTGGAGCAGACGGTGTCATGGCAGAGGTTCATCCAGATCCAGCCGTTGCCTTATCAGATTCGGCTCAGCAAATGGACTTAAAACAATTTGATGAATTCGTAAAAGCGGTTCAGCCATTTAGTCAGCATTCTGGTATTAGAATATAATATTGAAGAAAGAACTGCCGGTAGAAGGCAGTTCTTTTTTTCCTGAATGATATTATTCTCTTTTCATTGGGGGAAGCTAAGTATACAATAATTTTATCGTGGGTAATTATGTTTATTTGCAGGAAACGGCGTGTTAGAGTATCATAAGAATAATAATATACTATTGGTTACTTTTTTCTCTAATACTATTGTAGAAAGTTAATTGATGAATTGGGCGGTGTATAAAAATGAATATTACCATCTATGACGTTGCCCGTGAAGCGAATGTTTCCATGGCAACGGTCTCGCGTGTTGTCAACGGGAATCCAAATGTGAAACCAGCAACACGTAAGAAAGTAAATGAAGTTATTGAAAGGCTAGGCTATCGTCCGAATGCGGTTGCAAGAGGATTGGCGAGCAAGAAAACAACAACAGTTGGGGTCATCATCCCGGATATTTCAAGCATCTTCTATGCGGAATTGGCAAGAGGGATTGAGGATATTGCGACTATGTATAAATATAATATTATCCTTAGCAACTCTGACTCCAATCAAGAAAAAGAGCTGCATTTAATCCAAACGATGCTGGGCAAACAAGTGGACGGAGTTGTCTTCATGAGCTCAAACATTACAGACGAGCATATTGAAGAGTTGAAAAAATCTCCTGTTCCAGTCGTTTTAGCCGGAACTGTTGAGGATACGGAGCAAATACCATCCGTTAATATCGATTATAAACAGGCGGTCATGGATGCGGTTGCATTCTTTAAAGAGAATGGACATGAGCGCATTGCCGTGGTGACTGGTCCTGTAACGGATGCGATTACAAGCAAGAAAATCGTTCCTGGATATCATGAAGCCTTAGATAAGGCAGGTCTATCATTCCGTGAAGATTACGTGGTTGAAACGGATTCTACTTATGACAGCGGAATTGAAGCCTTAAACCAGCTGGCTGAACTGAACGAACGACCAACAGCTATTTATGTGTGCTCTGATGAAGCGGCGCTTGGAATCATTCACGCTGCCTATGACAGGGGCATAAAGATTCCTGAGGAGCTTGAAGTAATCAGCTCGGATAATACACGCTTGTCATTAATGGTACGTCCTCGTCTATCGACAGTTGTACAGCCATTGTATGATATTGGCGCAGTATCCATGCGTCTATTGACAAAGTTGATGAATAAAGAGGAAGTGGAAGAGTCCTCCGTCATTCTTCCGCATCGCTTGGAGCTTAGAGACTCCACAAAGAACTAAAAAAGAGCTGAACCTTGTTTATGACAATAAACATTTGGTTCAGCTTTTTTGTTTTCTATGATGTGGCATCCTTATGATTCATTCCTATCTTATTATTCTTGGGTGGTGGTTCTTTGGATGGGGTAGAGCGCTTGCTCCAATGTTTTTCTGTTTTTCTCTGTGATTTCGGCCTTTCTTGGAATAGGCTTGTACAAATCCGGCGGGTCCTCCCATGTCAGTGGCAAGGTCACTGGTGACAGGGGTGACCATTTATCCAGCCATTCCTGCGGGAGTCTGCCGGAGGGAGGAGGGAAATCTGCCATCTCTAACCAGATTCTTGACCATGCCCGCGGGACGACACGCCAAATATCATATCCGCCTCCGCCGACAGCAATCCAGCGGCCGTCACAGTATTCATGTGCCAGCTGATGAGCAAGCCGTGGGATATGCTCATAAATCCGGATGGTAGCTGATAAATGGGTTAACGGATCATAATAATGGGCATCCGCTCCATTCTGCGTAAGAATGATATCCGGCTTAAAATATTCGATTACTTTCCGTAAGGCAAGCTCGTAGCTTTCAAGAAAGGACTCATCCTCTGTAAATGCATCGAGCGGGACATTAAAGGAGAAGCCATAACCTTTCCCATTTCCGCGTTCATTGATATTGCCTGTTCCAGGGAAGAGATACCGCCCTGTCTCATGAATAGAGAGAGTGCAGACATCCGGGTCATCGTAGAATGTCCATTGTACACCGTCTCCATGGTGGGCATCTGTATCAACGTAAAGCACACGTGCATGATATTTCTCCTTCATATACTTGATGGCAACCGAGCTGTCATTATAGATGCAAAAGCCCGAGGCTTTTCCCCTGAATCCGTGATGCAGGCCTCCCCCAAGATTGACAGCATGCCGAGAGCGTCCTTGCAGGACTTCATCCACAGCAGCGAGCGTCCCTCCGACGAGCAGGGCGCTTGCTTCGTGCATATTAGGGAAAATGGGCGTATCCTCTGTTCCGATTCCATAATTGAGGCCTGTATCTGGGTCAAGCTTCCCTTCTCCAGCCTGCTTGATTGCTTGGATATAATCCTCATCATGGACAAGCATTAGCTCTTCGTCTGTGGCCATTCTAGGCTTGATGCAGTTCTCGAGTTTGAGTGCCCCAATCTGTTCGAGCAAATCAACAGTCAGCTGTAATCTTCGTTGATTAAATGGATGTGTATCATTGAATTTATAGCCTTGCATTTCTGGTGAGTAAACAAAGGAAGCCTCTTTCATGACTCCATCTCCGGCCCGGCAGGCCAAATGACCTCAAAACCTTCCTCGGAGAAGCTGTTAATGATTTTGGCGGGATTCATTGTCTGAACTCTTAAGACGAGAACCTTGCTTGCCGGTTCATCTTTATACGGATAAATGAAAATGCTGTTTACATTCGCATTATGCTTCTTAATGATGGCCGCTATTTGGCTCAATGTCCCCGGTCTGTTTTTTACCTTGACTTCAATTTGGGAGCCTGGCTGATTTGCACCGGTTAACTCCACATATGTATGAAGAAGGTCTGTTTCTGTCACGATACCAATCAATTTATTGTCGCTGACAACAGGCATACAGGAGATCCTTTGATCGTAAAAGGTATAGGCAATTTCCTCGACGAAATCGAGCGGGTGGGCGGTGAGGACATCTTTGACCATAATATCACTGACTGGTCTCAATAAATCTTCCTTGTATTCATCTATGCGGAAGATAGAGGGAGTGGCCGAACGAATATCGACATCACATAAAAGGCCGACAAGATTCTGATGATCATCAATAATCGGAATATGCCGGATTTTCTTCTCTTTAACGGTCTCAATGGCTTGTTCGATGGTGGCGTCTTGCGTGAGCGTAATAACATCTTTAATCATGATATCTTCAATAATCACAGAGCGTGCCTCCTCATTAAAGGTGATGTCTTAATACATATACCGGTTCATAAACCTTAATTGATCAAACCTTTGGATGCTTTCGTTACTGACATTCTTTCCTATTCGGGCCATTAAGCAGTTTGCCGGATGGGAGCAGATCTCCGGGTCATCTGTTGCATACCACTCAAGACCTCCCGCACTCATCATACGCTCCATCATTTTGCGGTAATCCCAAACATTCAAGCCGCTTCCTTTTAAATCCCAATGCCAATAATATTCGGTAGTAATAATAATATAATTCTCCATATAATCATCCAGCATAGCGACCTGAAGCAAGTTCTTCCCGACAGAGGCGCCCCGATATTCCCGGATTACTTCAATCGCACCCAGCTCGAGTAAATCCTCCATCTTTCCCTCAGACCATCTTTCAAGCGGGTCTGGATAAAGATAAGTTACATAGCCGACAATGGTGTCTTCATCTCTTGCTATAATAATCCTGCCCTCAGGCAGGTCGCTGATTTGGATTAAGGCTTTATGCTGTTTTTCTGGTATTCGAAATGCGACAAGGCCTTCATGAAATTTGAGTTCCTTCAGGGTATCACCTGTCACTGGGCCTTCAATGATGAGCGGCCCGCGGGGAGTATCCAAGGTTCTCTTGTAATACGTTTTTTTATGTTCCATTCATACACCACCTAGGTCACTTAATAACGTTATTATACAGTACTTTATCGATTGCTTTTGGGCATGGATTTGAACTTTTTACGTCAGCAGAGCATTTATGAGAGGACCTAGGTGATATAAAGCGCTTACATAAATTTTCTAGACTGGTAATCAATCATTCAGCATGGCACTACTCAAAATTGTAACATATTTCCTTAAGTTATCAAATTTTTAAAAAATTGAGATAAATTGGGTTTTATACTATACTAGGAATATCTTTACACTAAACGAGGGGGTAATGGTCAATGAAACTGGAAGCGCTTTCTGTCGAAAAGGGTCAATATAATTTAGCTGATTATGAGGAAACCTATCATCATTTTGACTGGAAGGAAGTCGAAAAGGAATTTTCCTGGCATGAAACTGGAAAGCTCAATGTCGCTTATGAAACAATTGATCGGCATGTTGAGACATTCCGGCGCAACAAGGTGGCACTCTATTATAAGGACCCTAACCGTTTTGAAAAGTATACGTTCAGTGAAATGAAGGATTTATCGAATCAGGCTGCAAATGTATTGAAAGAATATGGACATGTATCAAAGGGAGACAGGGTATTTATCTTCATGCCTCGAACACCTGAATTATATTTTGCAGCGCTTGGAGCGATTAAGCTTGGCGCCATCATTGGTCCTCTTTTCGAGGCATTCATGGAGGGTGCTGTGAAGGACCGGCTTGCCGACAGCGAGGCAAGCGTTATTGTGACGACACCTGAGCTTGCAGGGAGAATTCCCGCAGATGACCTGCCGCATCTAAAGCATATATTCATCGTGGGCGAGAATGTCGAGGAGAAGGGGAAATACATTGATTTCCTTAGTAAGTTCAAGGGAGCTTCAAAGGAGCTTGAGATTGAATGGGTAGACAGAGAGGATGGATTGATTCTTCATTACACATCCGGATCTACCGGCAAGCCGAAAGGGGTCCTTCATGCGCATAATGCGATGATCCAGCATTTACAGACAGGAAAATGGGTGCTTGATTTAAAAGAAGAGGATGTCTATTGGTGTACCGCTGACCCGGGCTGGGTAACAGGTACAGCTTATGGAATATTTGCACCTTGGCTCAATGGGGCTTCATCCGTTGTCACCGGCGGCAGATTCTCGCCGGAAGCATGGTATGAAACAATTGAAGAGTTCCATGTCAGTGTTTGGTACAGCGCACCGACTGCTTTTCGTATGCTGATGGGGGCAGGGGATGAGATTGTCAAGAAATATAACCTCTCGAGCCTGCGCCATGTATTAAGTGTCGGGGAGCCGCTTAATCCAGAGGTCATTAAGTGGGGACAGAAGGTATTTAATAAACGGATTCATGACACATGGTGGATGACTGAGACAGGTGCCCAGCTTATTTGTAATTATCCATGCATGGAAATTAAGCCTGGATCTATGGGGAAACCAATTCCGGGTGTTGTTGCTGCCATCGTGGATGACCAAGGCAATGAGCTTCCGCCGTACCGCATGGGCAATCTCGCCATCAAAAAAGGCTGGCCGTCTATGATGCGCCAAATCTGGAATAACCAGCAGAAGTATGAATCCTATTTCATGCCTTCAGGCTGGTACGTATCAGGTGATTCAGCATACATGGATGAAGACGGATATTTCTGGTTCCAAGGAAGAATCGATGATGTAATCATGACATCAGGAGAACGCGTTGGGCCATTTGAAGTGGAATCTAAGCTAGTGGAGCATCCAGCTGTTGCTGAGGCAGGTGTAATCGGCAAGCCTGATCCGGTCCGAGGAGAAATCATCAAGGCATTCATTGCCTTGAGGTCAGGCTATGAGCCGTCTGATGAACTGATTGAAGAGATTCGTCAGTTTGTGAAGAAGGGATTGGCGGCACATGCGGCTCCGCGTGAGATTGAGTTTAAAGAGAAGCTTCCGAAGACAAGAAGCGGTAAGATTATGCGACGAGTCTTAAAAGCATGGGAGCTGGAATTGCCAACAGGTGATTTATCGACCATGGAGGATTAAAAGAAAAACAAACCAGCCTGTCATGCTGACAGGCTGGTTTGTTTTTCATCCCAATATTCAATCATCTATTTCAATCGTTCCAGTACGGGCACTGATGGTGACCTCTTGAAGAAGGTTATCCGCCGTTTTTACCTCAACTTCATATTCATATTCGGATTTAGCTGGGTTATCCTCCATTTCAATATGCTTCTTGACTGTAAGGACTTCACCATCCACATAAGAAAGGGCAATCTCCTTTGCTTGGCTTTCTGTGTAATGATTATTTTGCTTCGCATAATAATAGCCTAATCCGGCATAACCCCCAATCAGAATAAGACCAAGCGCTGCGATGGAGCTTACTGTAAGGATAATGGCCTTTTTCTTGTTTTTCATTTTCTCCTGTATTGTTTTAATGGATTCCTTCATGGTATTCTACCTCCGTTTTTATTATTTACTCTTTATAAGAGCTTGTATGGTCATAGGATTCCTTTCGCTTGGCATGGCCAGCATAAATGGAGGAAATCCTAAAGCTGAATAAATGATTTGTTTCTTTCTCTTTTCCTCCTCATCTTCATCATAAACAGGAAAGATTAAAGGAAGATTAATATAGTGAAAAAATATAACGTGGATTCCGGTTCCGGATTTTTTGTTTTCATCTTCCCTTAATGCAGGAATGGTATGATGAAGATAAGGATATTAGTAAGGGGGTCTTTACATGAGGATTCTCATAGTAGAGGATGAACCAGATCTAAGGAAGGTATTGTTAAAAAGACTGAGTGCGGAGCATTACAGTGTAGATGCGGTTGATAATGGAGCAGATGCCCTTCATTATATCTCTATGGCAGAGTATGATTGTGTTCTATTAGATATTATGATTCCACAAATCAATGGCCTTGAAGTACTACGAAGGATTCGTGCTGATGAAAATTCCATGCCAGTTCTGCTTCTGACGGCAAAGGATGCGATTGAAGACAGGGTCGTGGGACTTGATAGCGGAGCAGATGATTATTTAGTGAAACCATTTGCTTTTGATGAACTGCTGGCAAGAATACGTGTGTTAACAAGAAGGCCATTAGGTGCTGTGTCAAATATCTTTCAAGTAGATGACTTAAAGGTGGATTGCCATTCCCGCACTGTCACGCGCGGGAATGATGAAATCGAGCTGTCTAGCAAGGAATTTGCTATTTTAGAATACTTGATTCGTCATAAAGGTATCGTCCTTTCGCGTGAGAAAATTGAACAGCATGTCTGGAATTATGATTATGAGGGCGGGTCAAATATTATCGATGTCTATATTCGTTATTTGCGTAAGAAGATTGATAGCGGGCATGAGCATAAGCTGATTCAGACCGTGCGCGGAGCTGGATATGTATTGAGAGGCCAATCATGAAGAAATTATCAATCAAGATGAAGATAACGATTTGGTACACAGGCCTCATGATTCTTATTATGGGATTTGTGTTTGCATTTATTTGGCTGTTCGCTGGACAGGCAGTTACCTATCAAGCGGAGAAACAATTAAAGGAAGCCGCCATTGATGGCGTTGAAGAGATTCGCTTTCAGAATGGACATTACAAGCGGGATGATGACTTTGAATTCTATGACGATGGAGTGAGTATCTTAATTTATGACAATGCTGGAACCTTGCGGGAAGGCAGCCTGCCATCAGGCTTTACTGATCAAGAAATCGGATTGGCTCATGACCGTATCCAAACAGTTGTCAGCCAACAAACCGAATGGATGGTGTACGATTATGAGCTGATGCAGGATGGGCAGAGTGTCTGGATACGAGCCGTGATGTCTATCGATTCATTTTCGAAGACGATGAATATCATCTTCCTGATTGTCCTCATATCCATTCCAATCCTTATTCTATTGGCAGGATTCGGCGGGTATTGGATTACGAAAAAAGCCTTTAAGCCGCTAGAAGAAATGAACCGTGCTGTCAATGAAATCAAGGAGGGAAAGGATTTATCTCAACGTATCCATTTGTCTGGTGCGAAGGATGAAATCCATGGGCTTGCTGATACATTTAACGGCATGTTTGAAAGGCTGGAAACATCCTTTGAGAATGAGAAGCAGTTTACGGCTGATGCGTCGCATGAATTGCGAACACCGACTTCTGTCATCATTTCACAAGCGGAATATGCCCTTACCCAGCTTGACCATCCAGCTGAAGTGAAGGAAGCCCTTCAGTCCATTCTCAGACAGTCGACCAAAATGTCAGAGCTGATTAATCAATTATTACAACTGGCAAGGACTGATCAGAAGAACGCTTCTATTCAATATGAGCTCTTTGATATGAGTGAGCTGACTGAAATTGTTGCGGAGGAAATGCGGGAACTGGCAGACGAGAATGGCAGTTCTGTTGAAATAGACATTCAGCCTGAGTTGAAAATAGAAGCTGACCAAACCTTGCTGATGCGCTTGCTCATGAACTTAATGATGAATGGGATTTCCTATAACAAGGAGAACGGCTATGTCAAAATTAAGCTCTATGAGGACGGAAATGATATTGTCGGGGAAGTATCAGATAATGGAATTGGTATAGCTGAGAGGGAGCAGGAGAAAATATGGGACCGCTTCTATCGCATTGATTCGGCAAGAACAAGCAGGGAAAATGGAAATGCTGGACTTGGACTATCAATGGCAAAATGGATTGTAGAAAAGCATCATGGAACCATTACGGTGAAGAGTCAAATCGGGAAGGGAAGCATGTTTCAGTTTAGGTTGCCAAAGAGGAGAGGTTAGTAAATATTATCGATTGTTTGAACCGGTGGGGAGTAGCCATTGGGCTAAACCGCTATATTTTGCGCTGCTGGACATCAAATGGTCTTTTCTTGCAGATTGAAAAGAGCAGCTGAACCAAGAGAAAGATACTTTCTAATTAAGAAAGGACCTAAATCGCTGGAACTAAAACTTTTAGATAGAAAATTGAGTCACATTTAATTGAACGGCGAAAAGGCCGGAGGAGTTATCTTGCGCATAGACAATAAATCAATCGTATTTGGTTGATGTTCTTTTAATATCATCAAACTCGTATAGTCGTTGAATTGGGACGGCGGCATGGCAGGCAATTAAAATAAAAAAGCTGACCCGAATATCCGTATAAGTTACGGAGCTTGGGTCAGCTTTTTACTTTTTAGAGATGCTTAAGCTGCTTCATCTTCTTTAGGTTCTGCAGATGCTGGCTCTGCAGCTTCAGCAGGTTCGTCAGCTTCTGCCGGCTTATCATCAGCTGGTTTATCATCAGCCGGTTTATCATCGGCTGGTTTATCTGCTGCTTCATCGTCATTTGTTTGTTCAGCTGGCTTAGGCTTTGCGTTTGGTTTGTTTTCTTCTTTTTTCTTATTGTCTTCCTTCTCTTCTTTTTTACTGTCTTCTTTCTTACTGTCTTCTTTCTTCTCATCCGCTTTCTTTTCAGTCTTAAATTCTATCTTATTGGACGGTTTTGAGACATTGCCGGCAATATCTACGGCAACAACATAGTAGCTGCCTGTTCCGCTTGATGTGAAGCTTCTACTGTCGTCTGCCTTGATGGCTGCGACCTTTTTACCGTTTTGATAGACATAGTAGCCAATGACATCATTCTCGCCTGTCGTGCTCCAGCTGAGGGACTTGCCGTTTGCTGTAACAGCTGGGGCTCCTGGCGCTTTTCCATTATCGTTTAATGTAGCACCGCCGACGACCAGGTTTTTGAACGAATCTCCCTTCGGCATGATGGACGATTTATCTATTACATATTGTCCGCCAATACTGTTAAAGAAGTCCGAGCTTACCGCGATACCTTTTTCGGTGAACTCAGAAGGTGTTCCTTTATGGGCGAGATATTTCTTGCCGTTAATGAACACATAGCTTTCACTTGATGTTGGCATATTGCCGCCTCCTTTAGGGAGATGGCTTGCGTTAAAGTAATCGGATACGGTCAGCTGGGCGTTCGAACAGGCAGCTGAAGCCAATGTTCCCGTCAGCATACAGTAAGATCTCTTCACTATACCGCCAGGCATTTGATGCTGGCTTGATGGAGCTATCAGCTTCGGATTAACATCATAAGCTGAGTTAATCAGTTGGGCCCATAAGCTCTGGTTCCGCTGGGAATAGCTCATCCCGCCCGTTTCGACTGATCCGTTTGAGTCATAGCCCATCCAGACGCCGAAGGTCACATTTGGGTTAGTAGCCACAAACCAGGCATCACGGAAGCTTTGGCTCGTTCCGGTTTTACCGGCCCAGTCACTATAGAATTTCAGCTTGTTATTGATTCCGGCTGCTGTCCCAGATTTTAGGACATCCCGCATCATGTCTAGTGTCAGATAGGCCGTTTGAGGACTGAATACTTTCTTTGCCTTTGACTTATGCTCGAAGATGATATTTCCATCGTTATCTTCGATTTTCTCAATCATATACGCGTCTACGAATTCGCCGCCGTTGGCGAATGTGGCAAATGCATTGGTGTTTTCCTCAACTGTGACTCCTCTTTCAAGGGCTCCAAGGGAAGTCGATAGATTAGTATAATCAGCTTCAATCAATGAACTGAAGCCCATTTTTTTCAGGTATTCTGCCGGTCGGCGATTCAATATTTCCTTATATTGCAGCACGGCCGGAATATTGTAGGACCTTTTCAAGGCTTCCCTTGCTGTCGTCAGCCCTGTAATCCCGCCGCCAGCATAGTTCCCAGGTTTATAGCCATTGATGTTTATCGGCGCATTAATCAATGTCTTGGCAGGGTAGGAGACCCCGTACTCGATGGCTGGCGCATACACCAATAATGGCTTCATTGTTGATCCGTTGGAGCGGACCGCCGCAGTCGCATGGTTCAGCTGCTCTCGCTCGAAATCACGTCCTCCGACAAAGCTTAGAATTTTGCCGGTTGAGTTCTCAATCAGAATGGCTCCTGTGTCAATCGGTTCATTGACGATTACAGTTTCCCCTGTTTCGGGGTCTGTTTTTTCCGCAGGGCGGGTTCCTTGATAATAGGAGAAATTCTTCGTGACTTTTTGCATATTGTCGTACATTTTTTTATCAATGGTTGTATGGATTTTATATCCGTTTTGCCTGATTGTTTGGTCAGCAAGATTGTAGTATTGCTGATAAAGGTCATCGTCTTCCTTTAAATCCTTTGCCTTGTATCCGTCTTTCTTGGCGAGAATAGGCATCATGATTTCAATGGCTCGTTTCTCTACCTCATACGTTAAGTAAGGATAGCGCTCTGTGGAGGAAGGCTGTCTTTTCGCTAAATGAGCCTTTACATCATATTTTAGCGCCTCATCATATTCCTTTTTCGTAATATCCCCATTATTGTACATCCGTTTCAGCACGGTTTTCATTCGGTTGAGTCCCGGGCTTATATCCTCCTTCACTTCCCCATATTGAGTGAAGGGTGTGTAGGAATAAGGGTTTTGCGGCAATCCTGCAATGAAGGCAGCCTGCGGCAGTGATAAATCTTTCGCATTAACGCCGAAAATCCCTTGTGCCGCAGTTTGAACTCCGGCAATATTTCGGCCGGATGAGTTGCGGCCAAATGGAGAGATATTCAAATAGGATTCGAGTATTTCATCCTTTTCTAGAAATTTCTCAAGGCGCATCGCCAATAAGATTTCCTTCGCTTTCCTGTCGAATGAAACCTCGTTTGTGAGGATTTGCTGCTTAATTAGCTGCTGGGTTAATGTGCTTCCTCCAGTCTGGACGGCTGAGCCAGTCACTTCTTGGAAGACAGCGCGCATTAAAGCCTTTGGTACGACACCATCATGCTTATAGAAATAGGCGTCCTCTGTGGCAATCAAGGCTTTCTTCACGTGTTCGGATACATTCTCAAGCTTTACTTCCTGGCGCTCAAGGTCTGTGCGCAGCTTTCCTAAATACACATTATCAGAGAAATAGATCTCCGATGTTTCCTCGTAATTTAGCAAACTATTTTTTAATTGTTTTTCGCTGCGTACAGGCTCATCCTTTACAATGGAGGCAAAATAGCCTGCACCGACCCCGCCGGCAAAAAATATGCCAATGATGGTGACGATTATAAATATAAGAACATAATTCCAGACGACTTGATATGTGATGCTTGCTTTCCGCTTGACCGTTGGCTTCGTTGCATATGAGTAGAGGGATTGGGCCCCTTTTTTAAGTTTGTTGAATATTTCTTCCAATTTTTCACACTCCTCTAAGAAATCATGTACATTATAGCATATCGTTGGAAAATCGTATAAAAGATTCTATTATTACCTGAAAGATGTCTAAAATGGGTTTGACAAGGGCAGGATAAATATGATAAAAATTTCATATCATCTATTCATTTAAAAAGCGATGCAATGACAGGAATCCAGTAGTTAATCCGTCCCTGTTTTAGAGAGCCGGTGGTTTGGTGTGAACCGGCACAAACGGTTTAATGAATTACCTCCTGTAGCAGCATTCGTGAAGGCTTTGCCCCCGAGGGCAGGCTGTGTAGCGTATGCCGGTTCCTTACCGTTATAAGGAATTAAGCGGCGGGAAAATGTGATTTATCCCGCAAGTTGGGTGGTACCGCGATTTATTCGTCCCTTCATATTTGTGAAGGGGCTTTTTTGTGTTCAATTTGCTGCACATAGTCGAAAAATGATTCATGCGGGCACATAAGAAAATGAAAAACTATGTTTAGCGTTTTTAACTAATAGGAGGAATGACAATGGATTTACTTCAGGATTTGCAATGGAGAGGCATTATTTATCAACAAACAGATGAAGAAGGCTTAAAGGAACAACTACAGAAGGAAGCAACATCTTTGTATTGTGGTGTTGACCCTACTGCAGATAGCATGCATATTGGTCACTTGCTGCCGTTCTTGACACTGCGCCGCTTCCAACAGGCTGGCCATAAGCCGATTATTCTTGTCGGCGGTGCAACCGGCATGATCGGTGACCCGAGCGGTAAAACGCAGGAACGTCAATTGCAAACGGTTGAAGCTATTCAGCACAATGTTAAATGTCTGCAAAAGCAATTAGAGCGTATCTTTGATTTTGAAGGAGAAAACGGTGCAGTTATGACCAATAACTTTGACTGGATCGGCTCTCTTGATATGATTACCTTCCTGCGCGATTACGGGAAGCATATCGGAATCAACTATATGCTTGCAAAGGATACGATTGCTTCAAGATTAGATACAGGTATTTCTTTCACAGAATTTACGTACACCATTCTACAGGCCATTGACTTTAAGCATTTATATGAGAAGTATAATTGCAAAATTCAGCTTGGCGGGAGCGACCAATGGGGAAATATCACAACTGGATTAGACTTAATCCGCAAAACCCAAGGTGAGGGAGCGAAAGCATACGGCTTAACGATTCCGCTTGTTACGAAGTCTGATGGTACGAAATTCGGTAAAACAGAAGGCGGCGCTGTTTGGCTTGATGCAGAGAAAACAACTCCTTATGAGTTTTACCAGTTCTGGATTAACACAGCGGACCAGGATGTTGTGAACTACTTGAAGATCTTTACCTTCTTATCAAAAGAAGAAATTGAAGCGCTTGAAGCATCTGTTGAAACAGAGCCTCATTTGCGTAAAGCTCAAAAAGCATTAGCGGAAGAAATGACCCGCCTTGTACATGGGCAGGATGCGCTTGATAAAGCTATCAACATTACACAGGCATTATTCAGCGGAAATGTAAAAGAGCTAAGTGCGAATGATATTAAGCAAGGTTTCAAGGATGTGCCATCCTATGTACCGGCAGCTGATGAGGAGCTGACATTAGTCGAGCTGCTTGTTAATGCGAAAATCTCTCCATCTAAACGCCAAGCGCGTGAGGATATTACAAATGGAGCCATCAGCATTAATGGCGATAAAGTAACAGATCTTTCTTATGTAGTGTCTGCTGATGACCGGATTGAAGACCAATTCACCGTCATCCGCCGCGGTAAGAAGAAGTACACATTAATTAAATTTGCTTAATGTACAGATAAACCCAGAAGCTTAAATCAGCTCCTGGGTTTTTATGTTCAGTCTAACAAAAAAACCATCCCAAAAGGGATGGTTTTTCGTAACGGGCAGATTAACGAGAG
>NZ_JBJEFJ010000007.1:20581-21756 GCF_051873915.1 Pradoshia sp. | reverse complement strand
ATAGATTGCTAGTCCTTTTTAAATTGCTCACTTACAATATTTTTATCCCCCAATTGTTTCACACACTTACTTGTCTAGCATGAGCCATATCTCACAAGGACATGCCATAATAGCTTAATATCCTGCGTGATTTCCTTCATGGTTCCGTAGTCAGACCATTGATCAGGCTGTGAGTACATAACTTTCATGGCAGAGCCAATTATCCGTGCATTTATATCGTTGGTTTCGGCAATACGTTTTGCGAGAACAGGCATTTTTACACCTCTAAAATCAGAAGGTACTTCCTGCACTGTAAGGTGAAAGCCCCTTCGCCAATGTAGTTGGATGGAATACTTTGAGCATAGCTGCTCCATAATTCCCCCAATATCCGTTCCTCTAAATGAGGTGTCTGCAACGAGTATTTCAACGTCATTTCTAAGTGAGATGGGCCCATGGATTTGGGCTTCTATGTAGTGGTCAAGATTACGATGGATTTTTTGTTCATAGAGATATTTTTGAGGGTCTGAAAGATTCGTTAATAAATGATTGAATAGCCTAGGAGGGCGAATTTGAGCTTCTCCTAATGCAAATTCTCTTGAAAATGAATCCTCCAGAAGTGCTGCGAGTATTAAATCAAATTCCTGAAATGTTCCCTTTTCCTTTAATTCCAGATGGGAATCTAAATAGGTAAAAGTAGAACGATGAGAGACTGATGGATAAAGGAGGAAATAGCATGAACCAAAGCGGGGAGCAGGTCCATCTGAAGGAAGCATCAAATTCAGCGCCCCGTATTTAGGGCGGTCTTTCATGGCTGCGTCTTCACCATGGTAGGCCCCTCCAAATAACCTTCTCTCCCAAAGGTCCCGTTCGCCGCCTGGAAAGGCAGAAACACTTCCGGCTGAGATAAGCGTTTCGAATTGGCTTTTATACTCTCCTTGTATGAATAATGATTGGACAACGCTGTTAAAGCTGGAAACGAGCCGGTCTGGATGAAAATGCAAGGCAATTCTGGCGTTTGCCTTAATAGCATCAAACG
The DNA here is from genome assembly GCF_051873915.1 of Pradoshia sp. Classification (NCBI taxonomy): domain Bacteria; kingdom Bacillati; phylum Bacillota; class Bacilli; order Caryophanales; family Bacillaceae; genus Pradoshia; species Pradoshia sp. The sequence continues at coordinate 20,741 of NZ_JBJEFJ010000007.1, read as the reverse complement.
TTTTTTCGAATGTATCTGTTGAGACGTTTGACATCTTTAAAATATGATGAATGCTTGATCTCGCCTCATGCTTATGTTTTTTTGCCTCAGTTTCAATATACGCTAGAGCTGATTTTTGTGAATTTGATAATGGCATAAATGTATACACTCCTCTTTATCC
>NZ_JBJEFJ010000007.1:0-20481 GCF_051873915.1 Pradoshia sp. | reverse complement strand
GAGCTGATTTTTGTGAATTTGATAATGGCATAAATGTATACACTCCTCTTTATCCAATTCAAGAAATTTACTCGGATGTTCAACCTGAAGCATTATTCAAGAAGTCCAATCAGCAGATTTCGATGCTCCGAGGCTAAATCCACTAAAGGAAAATTCCCTGTACAAAGCAAGCTTTTCACCCTGCCTGCTTCCTTCCAAGCAAGATCATACAGCTCTTTATGAATGATTCTGCTCTTATAGGCAGCTTCCAGTTCATCCGTATCCTTTACGAAAATCTCCCCAGATGGGAAGAGAATGAGATCGATATACAAGTCATCCATCCATGGTCTGCCGTCATCACAGCCATTGCCGAGGCAAATGTCAATATACCATTGTACAATCCTTCCTTCTGCATCAAACATGGTCGTTACGCTATGGCGGGCGTCTTTTGGAAATTGCTGAAGCCACGTATACTCTTTATCTGCAATGCATACGGACTTTTTTTCGTATTGGACGATGAGGGGGGAGGTGAGCTCAGTTAGTTGAAGTAAGGTAATGTATCCGGTATATTCATTTGTTTCGAGGAAGACTTGGGCAAATTTTCTTTGTGTAATCCGTTTCCAATCTGACCGGTCTCCATATTTTCTCTTTAACATGTCGTGCTCCAATCCAGGGATGATTAATATACAGAAGAAGGGAGGGTGCACAATTCGTCACCCTCCCTCAGCTTGTTCTTTCCTTCATGAGTTTATCTCCTCTTGAACAGGTTCAACCGGGCTGAAGGACAAGGGAGAAGACAGCACGATGGAGGTATTGACATTCCCATAAGGATTCAGTCTTTCAATGACTTGGTTGAGCTGTTCCATTCCAGGTACAGCCGCTTTCAATAAGTAACTGACAGGCCCAGTTAAGCGGTGGATTTCAATGATGTCGGGATCATCTAAGATTTTCTTTTCGAATTCAGCATAGGAGGCCGTCTTGAAGTCGCTTAATTGGATAAAGACGATAATATGTCTGCCGACAGAACGGGGACAAACCCTCGCACTGAACCCCTCGATGACTCCCTTTTCCCGAAGTCGGTTCAATCGTTCGGTCACACTTGGTCTGCTTAAGGCTAGCTGCTTGGATAAATCACTTATTGTTATGCGCCCGTCCTTTTGAAGAATAGCGAGAAGGCGAACATCTAATTGATCCATAATCCATTCCCCATTTTAAAATGAAGTTAATTGTGATGAAACTTATGCAAAATAGATATTTACTATATGGAATTTTATTCAATTTGTTATGTTACTGATTTTTATTATAACGTATCCTAAATGATATAAACATAATTTTCTAAATTTTTTCACTTTATTCAAAGGAAATCTCCATTTCTATACGGATCGAGACTATATTCTTCATTCCAGTTGAATAAAGTGAAAGCCTCCGGCGGATAGCAGAAAAGTTGAAAAGGAGGTCTTCGGACAGGAATCCGAACAATCTTCCTCTGCCATTACGCATGAGGCATTATGAATCCTGAAAATTATACAAAATGGCTGCTTAAACAGGCGTTGTAAAGGAGGATATGATGAAAGAAGGCTTGCAGATTGGAGCAATGGCTGAAGTGACGGCCAAGGTGAGTGAAGAGATGTTTGCTCAATTCGAAGGACAGATTGTTCATCGTGCCTATTCGACGGTTGCGATGGTTTATCACATGGAATGGGCTTCACGAAAAATTATATTGCCCTATCTGGAATCACATGAAGAGGGAGTTGGCGGAGCAGTGACAGTGAAGCATATCGCGCCTACAGGGGAGGGAACGAATGTTCATGTCACAGCTGTCGTAACAGACATCACCGATCATTGCATTGTGACAAGTGTAGAGGTCCATAATGAAACAGGATTAATCGGCGTAGGGGAAGTGAAGCAAGGAATTGTTATGAAAGAGTCAATGGAACGGCGTCTAAAGAAATCAATGAGCCATCAAGAATAGATGATCAAGATGTAAGCGCTTACTAGATAGAGACAGATATATGGAGGGAATGGCGAATGAGTACGATCAACCAATCAATACAATGGAATGAACAATTGTTAGAAAGCATGCAGGACCATGAACAGGTTATGTTCTGTCAAGATCCATCCACTGGGCTTAAAGCGATTATCGCTATTCACAACACGGCACTCGGTCCGGCACTTGGGGGATGCCGGATGCAGCCCTACAAAGGGATGGCAGATGCTCTTTTGGATGCCCTGCGTCTATCCAAAGGAATGACCTATAAATGTGCGGCAGCAGATGTGGATTTCGGAGGCGGGAAGGCGGTCCTGATTGGTGATCCGCTTAAGGATAAAACACCAGCCATGTTTCGGGCTTTTGGACGATTTGTGGATTCCTTAAATGGTCGATTCTATACGGGAACAGATATGGGGACCAATATGGAGGATTTCGTTCATGCCTCGAGGGAAACGAGCTGTATTACAGGAATTCCGGAAGCCTATGGCGGCGGAGGTGATTCTTCCATACCAACCGCAACTGGCGTGATCTATGGATTACAGGCGACCAATAAGGCAAGATTCGGCATGGAAGAGCTTGAAGGCAGAACTTATGCCATTCAAGGACTCGGGAAGGTCGGCATGAAGGTGGCTGAACAGCTTCTTGCTGCAGGGGCGGACTTGTATGTAACAGATATTAATGAAGCTGCCATTGAACAGGTGAAAGAAGCTGCCAGACGTTATAACGGAGTGGTCAGACCGGTTGGGAGTAAGGAGATTTACGCTGCAGAGGCTGATGTATTTGTTCCTTGTGCAGGGGGAGGAATCATCAATGATGACACGATTGATGTCATGAAGGTGAAGGCGATTGCCGGTTCCGCCAATAACCAGCTCTTAACCGACAGGCATGGAGAAGCATTAAAGCAAAAGGGGATCCTTTACGCACCGGACTATATGATCAATTGCGGAGGCCTTATTCAGGTGGCAGATGAATTATATGGCTTCAATAAGGAGCGGGTATTGACCAAAACAAAAACAATCTATCATTCCTTATTGGAAGTTTACGAGCAGGCAGAGCTGGATCATGTGACCACTGCTGAGGCGGCAAACCGTTTATGTGAAAAGAGGATTGAGGAGCGGAAAAGGCTCAATCATTTCTTTACACGCAGTACACCGCCGAAGTGGGATGTTCGCATATGAAGGAAAAATTATTAAATGAGGTGATGGAATGAGCATGGAGTTTCCAATCTATCAAATGATTGATGAAGACGGGCAGCTTGTGAGGGAAGAGGATAAGGAAAGACTGACAGATGAGTTAATTCGAGAGTTCTATTATCATATGGTTCGCATTAGAACCTTTGACCGTAAGGCAATTAGTCTGCAGCGTCAAGGGAGGCTGGGTACATATGCGCCCTTTGAGGGACAAGAGGCATCGCAGGCAGGGAGTGCCCTTGCTCTTGGAGAGGAGGATTGGGTATTCCCAACCTATCGCGATCATGGGGCAACCTTAACCTATGGCGCCAATATGGCCCGTACCTTTCTCTATTGGAATGGACGGGTGGAAGGCTGTGTTCCAGAGGAAGGGAAGAGAATCTTTCCTCCAGCAGTACCAATTGCCACGCAGCTTCCCCATGCTGCCGGTGCGGCGCTCGCGGAGAAGCGAAAAGGAACGAAAAATGCAGCGATTGCCTATTTTGGGGATGGGGCGACTTCTGAGGGAGATTTTCATGAAGGAATGAACATGGCAAGTGTCTTTCAAGTTCCGGCAGTCTTTTTTAACCAAAATAATGGGTTTGCTATTTCTGTCCCGATTGAGAAGCAAATGAACTCCGCGACTGTGGCCCAAAAGTCCGTTGCCTATGGCATACCAGGAGTACGGGTGGACGGCAATGATATAGCGGCTGTTTACTTTGAGACGAAGAAGGCATTGGAGCGGGCACGGAATGACGGGGGACCGACATTGATTGAAGCCGTTACATGGAGATACGGAGCCCATACAACGGCAGACGACCCGACAAAATATCGGAATCAGTCCATCAGTGATGAAATAAGAGAAACGCGCGACCCGCTCATGCGACTGGAGAGATACATGAAAAATGCCGGTCTATGGGATGAAGAATGGACCAGCCGGGTGCAAAGGGAGATTAAAGATGAGGTAGAACAGGCGATACGCGAGGTCGAGAGTTATCCGAAGCCGAAGGTAGAGGATTTATTCGACCATGTCTTTGAAACACCGACCTGGACAATTGCTAAACAAAAAGAAGACTATTTCCGCTTGTTAGGAGGAGAAAACGAATGGCGATAAAAGAAGAATGGCTGCAAGCCGGCATCAAAACAAACAAAATGACACTCATTCAAGCCATCACGGATGGATTGGCCACCATGCTTGAGGCAGATGAACGCATTCTCTTGCTTGGGGAAGATATCGGAAAGAACGGGGGCGTATTTCGGGCGACGGACGGATTGCAGGAACGATTCGGCCAAGAGCGCGTGATGGATACACCTCTCAGTGAATCAGGGATTATCGGAACCTCAGTCGGTCTCGCAGTCAATGGATTTAAGCCCATTGCTGAAATGCAATTCTTTGGATTTGTCTATCCGGCCTATGAGCAGATCATGACCCATGTATCTCGTATTCGAATGAGGACGATGGGGCGTTATACGGTGCCGATGGTCATCCGTGCACCATATGGAGCCGGTATCCGTGCACCGGAGATTCATTCAGACAGTGTTGAGGCTTTATTTACCCATATGCCTGGTATAAAGGTGGTCTGTCCATCCACCGCTCACGATGCAAAAGGACTCTTGATAGCATCTATTGAGGACCCAGATCCGGTTCTGTTTCTAGAGCCGTTAAAGCTCTATCGTTCTGTGCGGGATGAGGTGCCGGAAGGGAAATACATGGTTGAGATTGGCAAAGGCAAAAAGGTGAAGGATGGGGATGAGGTTACGCTCATTGCCTGGGGGGCAATGGTACAGGTGGCCATGAGTGCGGCCGAACAGGCTGAGAAAGAGGGCATTACCTGTGATGTCATTGACTTACGAACCCTATATCCGATTGATCGGGAGATTATTGCAGAATCTGTCCAGAAAACAGGCCGCGCGGTCATCGTGCATGAGGCGCATGAAACCGGAGGAGTTGGCAATGATATTGTGTCTATTATTAATGATACATCCTTCCTGTATATGAAATCACCGATTGAACGCATTACAGGCTTTGATGTACCGGTTCCATTCTTTGCACTTGAAGAGCATTATCTGCCAACACCAGCGAGGGTGTTCCAGGCAATTAAAAAAACAGTCCATTTCTAGGAGGGGAATTAGTTGGTTGAAGTGAAGCTGCATGATATAGGAGAAGGAATGACTGAAGGGGAGATTATCCATTATTTCGTAAAGGTGGGGGATGCCGTTCGGGCTGACCAGCCATTGGTGGAGGTCCAAACCGATAAAATGGTGGCGGAGCTTCCTTCTCCAGCTGCCGGTGTCGTAAAAGATATTGTCATTGATAAAGGACATACAGTGGCAGTCGGGACGACTCTGCTTGTTCTTGAAGAGGAAGGGAAAAAAGAAGCACCCATCCCTGCAGAGGGGAAAATGGAGTATTTAGCACAGCCAAAAGCACAGCCAAAAGCGAAGACGGAGCGTGTCTTCATTAAGGCGGCCCCCTATACAAGAAAGATTGCACGAGAATTCGGCGTAGATATTCAAGCGGTTAAAGGAACGGGCACGAATGGCCGGATTACTGTAGAGGACGTATATAATTTCGTGAAACAAAATGACAGAAAAGAGCCGGTGAAAACGCCAAACGAAAAAGTTAGCATACCAGTAAGCACAGAAGAAAAGGCTACGGCTGAGGAGCAACAAAGCAGCCGGGCGAATGCGGAGACGATTCCATTCAGAGGGCGCCGCAAGCAAATTGCTAAGAATATGGTGAAATCCCTCTATACCATTCCGCATGTGACTCATTTTGAAGAGGTGGATATGACTGAGCTGCTGGCCTATCGCAGCAAGGTGAAAGAAATGGGCAGGTCTATTTCCGTGACAGCCTTTTTGATCAAAGCAATCACGCAAGCCTTGAAGCAATATCCGGTCTTTAATGCTCGATTAGATGAAGAGAATGAAGTCATCCTTCTTGAGAAGGAGTACCATATCGGAATGGCGGCAGATACCGAGGATGGTCTCGTTGTTCCCGTCATTCATCACGCTGACCGCCTGTCTATCCAGGAGATTCATACGAAACAAAAGGAGCTGACGAAAAAGGCTGTAGACAACCAGCTGACAGGTGCGGATATGAGAGGCGGCACATTCACGATCAGTAATGTCGGTCCGCTTGGAAGCATGGGGGCGACACCGATTATTAATTATCCACAGACAGGGCTGATTGCTTTTCATAAAACGAAGAAAATGCCGGTCGTGATGGAAGATGATGAGATTGCCATCCGTTCCATCATGAATATTTCCATGTCCTTTGATCATCGTGTCGCAGATGGCGCGACAGCTGTGGCGTTTACGAATGCCTTTAAACAATATATTGAAAATCCAGCCTTATGGCTGATTGATATGAACTAACAAAGAATCATAAATAGAGAGAGTCATATGCGGGGGTCTGCTTTATAGAACAAAGGAGGAAGTGGTTGTGATTTCGAATCAAAATGAAATGCTTCAAAAAAGACTCTTGCCTCGCCATATTACGATGATGGCGATGGGCGGAGCGATTGGCACAGGTATCTTTAAGGGCAGTGCCGAGACCGTCACATTAGCAGGGCCGGGGGTTATATTAACCTATGTATTTGCCGGCCTGCTCCTGCTAGTTGTGATGGGAGCCATTGCAGAGATGGCTCTTGTTTATCCGAACACAAATATGAAAGGATTCATACATAAGGCGTTTGGGAAGCGGGTTTCCTTTGTCGTCGGGTGGATGTACTGTATCATGTGGCTTGCCGTCTGTGTCATCGAGGTGGTTGTGGCAGGGAGCTTCCTGCAGTATTGGTTCCCATCGATCCCGTTATGGGTTTTAAGCCTTGCTTGTACAGCCTTCGTAATCGGCATCAATATGATGAATGTCAAGAATTATGGAGAGTTCGAATTCTGGTTTGCCGGGATTAAAATCACGATGATCATGGTCTTTATCGTCCTTGGGGCTAGTATTTTATTTGGAATCATTCCGAGCAATGAATCGAATTATCTGCAGAATTTCACCGGACATGGCGGCTTTTTCCCGAATGGGTGGACATCCATCTTTGCGGCCCTTCTCATTGTTATGTATTCTTACGGGGGTTCTGAATTAATCGGGGTTACCGTAAATGAAGCGAAGGATGCCGAGCGGGTTCTTCCGAAGGTAATCAAGAGCTTCATCTGGCGAATTATCTTATTCTATACGCTCCCTATTTTAGTCATTTGCGGACTCATACCTTGGAATCAAATTAGCGATACATCGAGTCCATTTGTACAAGTATTATCGATGGCCGGACTTCAAGGGGCGGCCCATATTATGAACTTCATCTTAATTACGGCCGTTCTCTCGGCTGCTAACTCTGGTTTATACGGCTGTACGCGGATGCTGCATTCCCTCGCAACCGGGGGAGAGGCTCCTAAGTCCTTTGGACATGTCACCTCTAAAGGAGTTCCATTCTACAGCCTAATGTTCAGTGCAGCTGTTCTTGTTGGCGGTTCGATGATTGCTTTCTTTGCGCAGGACCGGGTATTTACCTTATTGATGGCTTTTCCTGGCTTTGTTGTCTCACTCGTGTGGATTAGTGTTACTCTTGCACAGCTTAAGCTCCGCAAATCCTATCCAAAGCAGCCAAGCTTTCGAATCTGGGGTTATCCGTATATTTCCGGCTTTACGGCATTGACCTTAAGTGTCATTACGGTGATTTTTATGTTCAACGATAGTCATCGCCCAAGCGTCATTACCTGTCTGTTAACGATTGGCACGCTGATTGTCATCTCCATCGTGAAGTTTCGTGATAAGGAACCAGCCGTTACGGAGGAGAAGGCGATTCTATAAAAGAAAAAACCATGGTCCCGGATAGGGGTCCATGGTTTTTCATGATATTAGGATAAGGAGCTGTGTTCTTTAAGCAGATTGGTTCCTTTTTGCAGCTGCAGGGCAGCTTCTTCCATCATGCTTTTGAGCAGCTCCTCGACAGAAGGAATCGTCGTAATCAGACCAGCAACCTGTCCGCTGTTGAGGAAGCCTTCTTCTAGATTACCTTCCATGGCGGCAAGGACATGCTTGTCCTCATCTGTCAGTTTGGCGTATTCTTCCAGTGTCAAGCCTTGCTGCTCGGTTTGCATGAGTTTATCTGCATAAGGGGTATGAAGGATTCGTCTGACTCTGCCGACTGTTCGTCCGAAGATCAACGTATCTGTATCCGCGGCATCCAGCAGCTTTTGCTTATACGCTTCATGCATGGGAGCTTCTTTAGTGGCAATAAACCGAGTACCCATTTGAATTCCGCTTGCCCCAAGGGTAATGGCTGCGGCCATTCCGCGGCCGTCACCAATGCCGCCGGCTGCTATGACTGGTATTTGGACAGCGTTCACGATTTGAGGTATCAAGGTGAAGGTCGTGAGTTCAAGGCTTGAATTAATGCCAGCTGCTTCAAAGCCTTCTGCCACGAGCAAGTCAGCACCAGCTTCCTCTGCCTTTCGGGCATGCTTCACTGAGGCGACGACAACGATAACCGTGATCCCCTCCTTATGGAGAATCGGAATTAGTTTACCGGGGTTTCCGGCAGAAAGGGTAACGATTGGAACATGATGAGCAATGGCGAGTTCAACCATTTCTTTTGCGTAGTTTGTCACAGTAATCGGGATGTTGAGGGCAAAAGGTTTGCTTGTCCGCTCCTTTACTTCCAGAATCATTTGGTCAATCTCTTCTGGGGTACGGGTGCCGACACCTATTGTGCCAAGCCCCCCGGCTTCTGAAATAGCAGCGGTGAGGATGGGGTTGCTGATGTTTCCCATGCCTCCTTGGATAATCGGATAAGGAATATGTAATAATTCACCAATTGTTTTCAAATCATCTTCTCCTTTTTTCACTTATGTTATAATAAAATGAAAATTATGGCAATTTAGGAGGTTTTTGTATGATAGTACCTTATGGCAAAAAAGAAGCGGTCATTCATGAGTCTGTTTTCATTGCACCAGGCGCATACATTATTGGAAACGTGTCAATCGGAGAGCAATCATCTGTCTGGTTCAATGCAGTCATGCGCGGGGACGAGGGTCCAATCGTGGTTGGAAAGCGGACAAGCATTCAAGATAATACGACCTTGCATTTATATGAGGGCCAGCCTTTAAATATTGGAGATGAAGTGACTGTCGGCCATAATGCGATCTTGCATGGCTGCACAATTGGCAATCGTTCCATCATTGGAATGGGATCAACGATATTGGACGGGGCAGAGATTGGGGAAGAATGCATCATCGGCGCCAATACATTAATCTCACCAGGGAAGAAAATTCCGCCGCGCTCACTAGTTGTCGGTTCACCAGGTAAAGTTGTGAGGGAGCTGAATGAGAAGGATCTCCAGCTTATTCAACTTTCCATTGACACCTATGTTCAGAAAGGAAAGGAATTCAAGGAGATTCTCAGTCATCAATAAAAAGGCATTCGGCGGATAAATGAGTCCGCCGATTTTTTATCGTAAAAAAATGTTTTCTAATTATTTACAAAATTGTGATAGTGTGTTAGTTTTTATATAACGAATTCACATCGATGACAAATATATCGTTATATGTTTTATTTTTTTCTTATTATTTGAAAGCGCTTTAATTAGTGTGAAGGAGGAATAAGATGATTCTCCATGAAGCTGAGACCATGTCCAAGGACCGGATAGAGGAAATTCAGTTAACGAGACTGCAAGAAACAGTGAAAAGGGTCTATGAGAACGTATCTTTTTACCGGGAAAAATTCGAAGAGCTTGACCTGCTGCCGGAATCAATTACATCATTAGCTGATTTAAAGAGACTCCCATTTACGAAGAAAACCGATCTTCGTGAGCATTATCCATTTGGATTAACGGCTGTAGACCAAGGAGAAATTGTTCGAATCCATGCTTCATCGGGTACGAGCGGAAAGCCTACCGTTGTCTGTTATACGAAAAAGGATATTGACATGTGGGCAGACCTAGTCGCTCGCTCCATCTCTATTGCAGGCGGCAATCGCGGTGAGGTCTTTCATAACGCATACGGATATGGCCTGTTCACTGGCGGTCTCGGCCTGCATTATGGAGCTGAACGGCTTGGGATGGCAACCGTCCCTGTATCAGGGGGAAATACGGAACGGCAGATTGGGTTAATAGAGGATTTCAAGCCATCGGTCATTGCAGGAACACCCTCGTATATTTTGAATATCATTGAGAGAATGGAGACGCTTGGATTAGATCCGGCGGATACATCCCTGCAATACGGCATTTTCGGTGCGGAGCCTTGGTCAGAGGAAATGCGAAAAACACTCGAGGATAAACTCGGCATAAAAGCCTGTGATATTTATGGATTGAGTGAAGTGATGGGCCCTGGGATTTCAATGGAGTGTCATGAAGCACAGGACGGTCTCCATATTGCCGATGATCATTTCTTGGTGGAAGTAATTGACCCGAACACATTGGAGCCTGTTCCAGATGGAGAAGTCGGGGAACTGGTCTTTACAAGCTTGACGAAAGAGGCACTGCCAATCATTCGCTACCGGACGGGAGACCTATCCGCCATTAAGAGAGAAACGTGCTTATGTGGCCGGACCACTACAAAGATGGCGCGTATCAAGGGCAGAATAGATGACATGCTTATCATCCGCGGCGTAAATGTTTTTCCTTCAGAAATTGAGCATCATTTACTGCGGATTACGGAGCTTTCTCCCTATTATCAAGTCCACCTGCATAAGAATGGTGTCCTTGATGAATTAGCCTTGCATGTAGAGGTCAGTGAGACATTCTTCCAAACAGTCGGCGGTGATTTGCATCACCCGCAGATCAATAGGCTTGCGAAGGACGTCTACCAATCTATGAAGAATAACTGCCTCGTAGCGATGGCCGTTCAAATCCTTCCGCCAAGAAGCATTCCCCGTTCTGAAGGGAAAGCCATTAGAGTCATAGATAAACGCTCAGAGATCATCCAGTTAGAAACGCAAGGATGAATTTTGTTGATTTATATAACAGAAAAATAACGATATTTCAATAATAGTTATGAAGGAGTGAAAAGAAACATGGCAGAAATGCTACCAGCGATGACCGAGGATGAAGAAAAGCTTCATCGGTTTGAACAAAGGATTGCCAATGGGGAAAAGATTGAAGCGGATGACTGGATGCCGGATATTTACCGAAATACGTTGATTAAGCTGATTTCGATGCATGGAATCAGTGAAATTATGGGAGCGCTCCCCGAAAAGGAGTGGGTACCGAAAGCACCGACCCTTCATCGAAAGCTTGGCATTATGGCAAAGGTGCAGGATGAAATGGGTCATGGTCAATTATTATTGCGGGTTGCGGAGGACTTGATGAAGCCATATGGCAAGAAGCGGGAAGACATCATGCAAGACCTCTTTAACGGAGATTTAAAGTTTCATAATGTCTTTCATATGGAGGCTAAATCCTGGGGAGATGCGGGGCTGATCGGCTGGCTTGTGGATGGTGCCGCCATCATCACGCAAACAGATATGCTTGGTGCATCTTATGGGCCGTATGCACGTGCTCTGCAAAGAATCTGTGCAGAGGAGGTCTTCCATGCCCAGCACGGAGAAGCCATCATCATGGCTCTTGCCGAAGGGACGAATGAGCAAAGGCAAATGGTTCAGGATGCCATTGATTATTGGTGGGAATCCTTGCTTCTCTTCTTCGGTCCGCCAAGCAAGAATGAGATCGGTGCATCGAAACAGGATATAACGATTAAATACCGGATACGTACGAAAACCAATGAGCAGCTGAGACAGTCCTTCTTAACCAAGTATGTGAAGCGCATCCGCTCCCTTGGCTTTACGATTCCTGATGAGACACTCCGTTTTGATGAAGAAACAGAAAAATGGATTTATAGGCAGCCAGACTGGACGAAGCTAAAGCTCATTGCCAAAAATGAAGGACCGAAATCACAGGAGCGCTTAAACCTAAGAAGAAGCTCCTATGCCGCGAACCAATGGGTACGGGAAGCGCTGGCTCCAAAGGCGAACTAAAGGAGTGTGAGATTCATGACAAACGAACAAGGCAGTTTTTTTGAGGAATACGATGTATTCAGCCGTAAGACCCCTACAGGTCCAGTGCAATATCAGTTTAATCTGCTTGCACCGAATGAAGAGATGGCCATGATGATGGCTCAGGAGAATTTCATGCGGAGGGAAGCGGTCGCAGATATTTGGGTCGTGAAAACGAGCAGCATCCGGAAGATGACCCATGAGGAGAAGCAAACGCTCGTCCGCTTGGATAATAAGGATTACCGGACGACGAAGGGCTATGGCTATCTGAAGAAGAAGTGGCGTCAGTATGAACAGGAAATGCTCGATGAGAAAGAGATCATGTCATGGGCAGGAGGTGTGAAGGATGTCAAAAGAGGAAATGGCTAACACGGATGCAGTCAAAGAGCTGCTGTACCAATTGGCGGATGATGATTTTATCCATTCCTATAGAGGGTCTGAATGGCTCGGGCTTGCTCCGCATATTGAAGAGGATGTGGCCTCTGCCTCTATTACACAGGATACGATGGGCCATGCGGCTATGTTCTATCAATTGCTTGAGGAGCTTGGTGAAGGGGACGCCAATCAATTAGCCCATGAGCGTCCGGCTTCAAAACGGCGTAATGCCATTATTCTGGAGCTTGAAAATGGTCCCGGCCATTATATGGGCGAGCCTGCTTATGATTGGGCCTTTGCTGTTGTCAGAAATTACTTCTATACACAGGCAAAAATGCTGAAGATCCAGTCCCTGCAGTCAAGCACCTATCAGCCATTAGCTGACGTGGCTGCAAAGGTGCGGATGGAGCTTCATTACCACTTAATGCACTGGAGAACCTGGTTCATTCAATTAATGGGCTCAGGGCATGAAGAGGCTCTTTCGAGAATGAAAGCGGCTATTGAGAAGACATCACGCGATTTCAAGGGAGTATTCTCTTATGGAGAATATGGGGAAGCCTTTGTCAGCCAGGGGCTGATTGAAGAAGAGGATATTCTCCTTGAAAGATGGCATCAAGCCTTGGCGCATCCACTGGAAAGCGTTGCTCTTACGAGAGTAGAGCTTAGTCTCTCTTCAGGAGATGGTCGTTCAGGGACACATACAGGTGATTTAGACCGAGCACTTGAAACGTTAAGGGAAGTATATGCAATCGACAAAGCTGCATCCTGGTAAGGCTGCGATATAGGAGGGGAATGACAAATGACAAATCGATTGATAACAGCTGAAGAGGTTTATGAGGCACTTGAAGACGTGAAAGATCCCGAAATCAATACAGTCAGTGTGGTTGATTTAGGAATGGTCGAGGATGTGCTTATTACGGATTCCTGCATAACCGTCAAAATGCTGCCGACCTTTCTCGGTTGTCCCGCATTGCCGATTATTCAGAAGAATGTAGAGGCAAGCCTTAAGAAGCTGCCACACACAAATGAGGTAAAGGTGGAGTTTCTGCATTCGCCATCCTGGACCTCTGACCGCGTCTCTGAAAAAGGCAAGGCAGGCTTAAAGGCATTTGGCATATCCCCTCCTCCAAAGCATATGGCCGATGACGGCTCCTGGCATGTAGATTGCCCATACTGCGGTTCAACCTATGTGACGCTTGAGAATATTTTCGGCCCGACGGCATGCAGAAGCATCCTTTACTGCAAGTCATGCAAGAACCCGTTTGAAGCAATGAAACCAATGATTAAATCTATGTAAAAAAATGGAGGAATAAAAAATGGTCAAATTAATCGCTCTCTATAAACAACCGAAGGATAAAGAAGCATTCGATGAACATTATTTCAATGTGCACGGTCCAATCACAGAAAAGATTCCAGGCTTGCAAAGAATGGAAGTAACGAAAATTGTCGGCACGCCGATGGGCAAGGAGTCTGACTACTATATTCTTTGTGAAATGTACTATGAGAATCATGAAGCCCTTCAAAATGGCATGCGCTCTGCAGAAGGAAAGGCATCAGGCAAGGATTTAATGGGATTTGCAGGTGACTTAGTCACATTGATGATTGGCGAGGAAGTGTAAGATGCACGGGTTTCAATTCATTGAAGCATCGATTGAGGCCCCTATCGGCCATATTGTCCTAAATCGGCCTAAGCAGCTTAATGCATTAAATCGACAAATGGTCCATGAAATTGTCACGGCGGCAGAGAGCTTTGACGCTGATTCTACCGTTCGGGTCATCCTGATATCCGGCAATGGACAAGCCTTCTCGGCTGGTGCAGATATTGATGAGATGGCTGATGAGACGGCTGTCGAGATGGAGCTGCGCAATCAATTTGCGGATTGGGACCGATTAAGTCTCGTGAAGAAACCAATCATCGGTGCGGTTAAGGGATATGTGCTCGGCGGTGGATTTGAACTAGCCTTAGCCTGCGATCTCTTAGTGGCTGGAAGTGATACCCGTTTCAGTTTTCCTGAGGTCACACTTGGGGTGATGCCGGGTGCCGGGGGAACACAAAGGCTGACGAAACTGGTTGGGAAGACGAAAGCGCTCGAATGGATGTTAACAGGGGAAAGAATAAAGGCCGAAACGGCCCTGCAATATGGCATCATCAATCGGATAACGGAGCCGGAGAACGTCCTTGAAGAAGCAAAAGGAATGGCAGGGCGCATCGCTGCTCAAGCACCGCTTGCTGTTCGGCTGATTAAGGAATCGGTACATAAGGCCGTTGATTATTCCCTTTATGAGGGCATGCAATATGAGCGGAAGAATTTTTACATGCTATTTGCCTCAGAGGATCAAAAGGAAGGCATGAACGCATTTGTAGAGAAAAGGAAACCAAATTTCATCGGCAGATAAGGGGTGTTATCCATGTATGAAACCATAAAGTACAAGGTTGAGAGCGCTGTCGCCTGGATTGGGTTGAACCGGCCTGAGAAATTAAATGCTTTCACACGCAGGATGAATGAGGAAATCCAGCAGGCTGTAAAAGAATCCGAGGAAAATCAGGAAGTACGAGCCATTGTCATTACAGGGGAGGGGAGAGCCTTCTGTGCCGGGCAGGATTTAACAGAGGTAACACCTGAAACGAATTTGGCGGATGTTCTCCTTGATTCATATGGTCCCATGATCAAGGAAATTGCCAACTGTGAAAAGCCGATAATCGCTGCCATCAATGGCGTGGCTGCTGGAGCTGGGTTCAGCCTGGCACTTGCCTGTGATTTCCGTCTAGTATCCGAGAAGGCAAGCTTTGTAAATGCGTTCGTCAATATCGGATTAATACCAGACTGCGGGAATTTGTATTATCTCACGAGGATGATTGGCCAAGCAAAGGCCATCGAGCTTTCCTTGCTTGGTGAGAAAGTATCTGCTGCACAGGCAGAACAGCTGGGACTCGCGACAAAAGTGATTGAGGTAGAGGAATGGAAGGAGCAGGTTGCTGCTTTTGCTGAGAAGGTGGCCAGTAAGCCAACGAAGGCAATCGGCCTGATCAAACAATCATTAGAAGCCTCTTACCATCTGTCATTTGACCAGTATTTAAAGGTCGAAGCAGAAGGCCAGCGCTTAGCAGGCTTAACGAAGGATTATAACGAAGGCGTAACAGCCTACCTGGAAAAACGAAAACCGCACTTCATTGGAGGGTAAGGTGAGCCAATCGGGCGTTTACGGGCAGGTAAATAGGTGCCATTCAAACAAAAAATTACGACAAAGGGGTAGATTCCAATAGCTAAAGTAGAGGATAAACGACAAATGGAACAAATGGACATGAAGCGGGATTTTTATCATTTGATCATTAACGGGGAGCGAGTGGAAAGCTCTAACGGCGGGACCATTGAGGCATTTAATCCAGCAACTGGAGAATTGATTGCCAAGGTGGCAAAGGCGACGAAGGAGGATGCGGAGAAAGCTGTGCAAGCAGCAAGGGAAGCGTTCGACCATGGGAAATGGAAGAAAACATCGGTCAATAAACGGTCCCGTGTATTGAACAAGATTGCCTCCATTATGCGCGCCCGATTCAATGAATTAGTTGAATTAGAGATATTGAACAGCGGAAAAACGATTTCAACGGCTCAAGGGCAGGTTATGCAGGCGATTGAGGATTTTGAATTCTATGCCGGCGCTATTGTGGGACACCGCGGGTCGGTCAATAATGTTGCCGGGCAATTTCAAAACTATACGGAAAAGGAACCGGTAGGTGTTTGCGCACAAATTATTCCTTGGAACTATCCGATGATGATGGCTGCCTGGAAGATTGCTCCTGCCATCGCAGCTGGCTGCTCGGTTATCGTGAAGCCGGCATCCTTAACACCGCTAACCGCTATTATTCTCGGGGAAATCTGCTTAGAGGCCGGTGTTCCAAACGGTGTGGTTAACATCATTCCTGGTTCTGGATCTGAGGTAGGCAATTATCTGGTTGAACATCCAAAGGTTGATAAGGTCGCTTTCACAGGCTCCACTCCTATCGGCAGGGACATCATGGGCAAGGCCTCACAGACATTGAAGCGGGTCACGCTGGAGCTGGGCGGAAAATCCCCTAATATCGTATTTGAGGACGCAGATATCGATGCGGCAGTAGACGGGTCTTTATACGGAATCTTCTATAATACTGGCCAATCCTGTGAGGCAAGGTCAAGGCTTTATGTACACGAGGATATTTATGAGGAGTTTATCGCTAAATTTACGGAGAAGACGAAAAAGCTCCAATTAGGAGATCCGTTCAGTAAAGGATCCCATGTAGGTGCGGTCATTGACCAAAATCAGCTGGATGTCATTGACGGTTATGTGAAGTCAGCTATTGCTGATGGAGCGGAAATCCTGACAGGAGGCAAGGCAGCCGTCGTAGAAGGGTATGAGAATGGCTATTGGTATGAGCCGACGGTCATCACAAATGTGACTCATGAAATGAAAGCGGTACAGGAAGAAATCTTCGGACCGGTTGTTGTTGTCATGACCTTTAAGGATGAAAAGGAAGCGATCAAACTCGCTAACGACACGGAGTATGGACTCGGCTCAGCTGTCTGGACAAAGGATGGGGCCCGTGCTACACGTGTCGGCAATCAAATCCAGGCGGGAATCGTCATGGTTAACTGTCCATTCTCAGCGTTCCCGGGTACACCGTTTGGCGGCTACAAGCAATCGGGCTTCGGACGTGAGCTATGTATAGAAACACTAGACTTATATACGGAGACAAAAAGCATTGTTTCCTATTATGGAAGCCGTCCGTTAAACCCGTTCGGTATTCAGTGATTCGTTCATTAATAGAATGTGAGAGTATGCGGAAAGGTCATTTGCAAAAATGGCCTTTCTAATATGAAAGGAGAAGATGGCTATTATTACGAATATCACGGTAGTAGGCTCAGGTGTCATGGGAAGAGGCATTGCCTATGCAGGAGCGGTGGGCGGCTTCAGGGTGACGATTGTTGATGTGAATTCAGCTGCGTTAGATAGTGCCCAAACAGAGATTGAAGCCATTATGGAAAAAGGGATTCAGTATGGCAAGCTCAGTCCGGAGAAGGCTGAGGAGGCGAAAGGGCGTTTATTCTTTTTATCCTCACTTGAGAAAGCAGCTGAAGAGGCAGAGCTGATCATTGAGGCGGTTCCTGAAAAGGAGCAGATTAAGAGGGCGGTCTTTGAAACGATTGAACAGTACGCGAAGGCAGATTGTTATTTTGCCACTAATACCTCAACAATGAGTCCGACAGAAATTGCCTCTTATGCTAATCGTCCAGAGAAGACCATTGCGATGCATTTCTTCAACCCGGTTCACAAAATGCCGCTCGTTGAAATTGTCAAAGGACTTGAAACGAGTGATGAGACCGTAGCGGTTGTGAAGGATGTTGCGGAGAAAATGGGGAAAGAGACTGTCGTCATTAATGAATTCCCTGGCTTTGTCACCAGTCGAATCAGCTGCCTTGTTGGAAATGAGGCATTTTATATGCTTCAGGAGGGGCTTGGTACTCCGGAAGAAATCGATAAAGCGATAAAACTAGGACTGAACTATCCAATGGGTCCATTTGAGCTGGTTGATTTGGTCGGTTTAGATGCGCGGCTCAATAATATGAATTATCTACATAGCAAGCTTGGGGAAAAATATCGTCCAGCTCCCCTTCTGGAACAATACGTCAAAGCCGGCCGATTAGGCAAAAAGTCAGGCAGGGGTGTCTATGATTATCGAAATAAGGAGGAAGAGAAATGAGAGAAGTAGTCATTGTTGATGCGGTCCGTACACCAATCGGGCGATATAAGGGCGCACTCAAAGCCGTTCGGCCGGATGACTTGGCGGCAATCGTCATCAAGGCCCTGCTTGAGCGAAACCCAGAGATAGCGCCATCCGCAATCGAGGAAGTCGTACTTGGCAATGCGAACCAAGCAGGAGAAGACAATAGAAATGTCGCCCGGATGGCGGCTCTCCTCGCAGGGCTTCCAGTGGAGGTGGCAGGAACAACGATAAACCGCCTCTGCGGCTCAGGTCTGGATGCGGTCATCTATGGAGCAAGGGCTATTGCAATGGGAGAAGGGGATATCTTCATTGTCGGCGGAACCGAAAGCATGACGCGTGCCCCCTATGTAATGGCAAAGCCTGAACAGGAATTCCCGCGCGGGTCAATGGAGCTGCAGGATACGACGATTGGCTGGCGTTTCACGAATCAAAGACTAGAAGAAATGTTTGGGGCAGAAACCATGCCGAAGACAGCTGAGAATGTAGCTGAGCGTTTTCATATAAGCCGTGAAGACCAGGACCAATTTGCAGCCGAAAGCCAGGCGAAGGCACAGAAAGCGATTGAAGGAAATCGTTTTGCCGATGAGATTGTCCCGGTAGAGTTTCATGACAGAAAAGGAAATCAAATGCGAATCGATCAAGATGAGCATCCACGCTTTAACACAACCGCCCAAAAGCTAAGCCGTCTGAAGCCCATATTCGCCGGCGGATCCGTTACGGCCGGTAATGCTTCGGGGGTGAATGACGGTGCCTCCGCTCTTCTAATCATGAGTGCTGAGAAGGCGCAGGAGCTTGGTGTTAAGCCGCTCGCAAAATATGTAGCAAGTGCCGCGGCCGGAGTTGAGCCATCTGTAATGGGAATTGGGCCAATCTATTCCACGAGGAAGGTACTGAAGCGGGCAGGTTTAACAGCAGGAGATCTCGATCTGATTGAGCTAAATGAGGCATTCGCCTCCCAATCATTAGAGTGCATCCGCCAATTAGAGCTCGATTCTGAAAAGGTAAATGTGAACGGCGGAGCAATCGCCCTTGGGCATCCGCTGGGAGCAAGCGGAGCAAGAATCCTCACAACGCTCATCCATGAGATGAAAAAGACAGAGGCAAGGTATGGGCTTGCAACCATGTGTGTAGGGGTTGGCCAGGGCATCTCACTTATTGTCCAAGGAACAGACTGACCTTTTTGAATTTACTGAAATAATAGAAAGATGATAAAATGAAACTAATTGGAGTGTACGGAAGATGGGATTCGTCCTGAACGTTCCTAACGACGGAAATAGACGCTCTGCTCTTAAGTGAGACTGAATATAGGCAGATAGAAAGAGTGATGACATGCCGGACAATACACAATCAATGATTTTCACGTTATATGGAGATTACATTCGACATTATGGGAATAAAATTTGGGTCGGTAGCCTCATTCAGCTCCTTGACGCATTTGGCCATAATGAGCAGGCAGTCAGGGTAGCTATGTCCCGTATGTACAAAAGCGGCTGGGTCCAATCAGAGCGAATTGGGAATAAAAGCTATTATTTCCTGACGGAGCAAGGCATCAAACGGATTGATGAGGCCGGAAAACGGATTTTCCGCGTAAAGCCTCACTCCTGGGACGGGAAATGGCGAATTCTCATTTATTCCATTCCCGAGGACAAACGACACTTAAGGGATGAGCTCAGAAAGGAATTAATTTGGAGCGGCTTTGGCAGCTTCACGAACAGCGTGTGGATTACCCCTAACAATCTAGAACGCGAGGTTGAACTCATTTTCAAAAAGTATGAAATTGAGGAATATGTGGATTTCTTTATTTCCGAATATTTGGGTCCGCATTCCTTCGAATCCATTGTGAGACGAAGCTGGTCACTTGAACAAACGGATGAGAAGTACAAGGACTTTATCACGAAATACAGTGAAAAATATATCATCCACCAAAATATGCTTCAAAAAGGTCAATTGAGCGATGCGGAATGCTTTGTGGCAAGAACCTATTTGGTGCATGAATATCGGAAATCTTTATTCGTAGACCCAGGACTGCCAAAGGAATTACTGCCTGAAGTATGGTCCGGAAGCCCAGCAGCGATGCTCTTCAAGCAATACTATGAATTGCTGGCCGAGCCGGCATCCCGCTTCTTCGAGCATATCTTTGAAAAAGATAATGAATTGAGGAATAAGGATAAACAGTATGATGCCTATGCTCATCCGTATATAAGCGAGTGAT
>NZ_JBJEFJ010000006.1:0-4033 GCF_051873915.1 Pradoshia sp. | reverse complement strand
CAAATGCAAGAGATAATCTATCGGCACATGCACCCCTCAGCACTGATAAGGTCAAAATGGACAAGCTGGGCAGTTTTTGAACCAAATTTTGGTGATTTTAGGCAGAATCCATTCAAAAGGACCTTTCATGATGGTACCATGATTACTCGGGTAGCCAGTTCGTTGAGGAAGCATAATCCGTATAAAAAAGACCTGCCAGGATGCGATTGCATCCTAACAGGTCATCCTTATTATTGAACCCGCTGGATTCGTCCTTCAACCGCATAGGTAAACGGCTTCGGCAAGGTTTTTACGTAATCAACAGTTGCGTCTATATCAACTGGGCCAACCTCCATGGAGCTTGCAAGCTCATCAAAGCTTGTGCTGATGTTCGAGTACATATAATTGTTCACCACAACTGTGTATTCCTTTTCAGGGTCGATTTTGCTTCCATCTGGAAGGAAGATATCGACGACTTTGCCTGTTTTGGTCGCATCGTCATAGGTGTATGTGTATTTCAGGCCTGAGACATGATAATCAAGACCTCTAGCTGTGATTTGCTCATTGAGTACAACGGCAATATCAGCTCCGCTGAGTGTTGCTTTGTTTAAGACGTTGCCGAACGGCTGAATGGCGAATAAATCGCCAAAGGTGACTTCTCCAGCCTCAAGAGGAGAGCGGACGCCGCCGCCATTCATCATGGCAATATCTGCATCCATCGCGACTCTCATTCCATCAGCAATCAAATTGCCAAGGGCAAGGTCACCATTGGTTTGTGCAATAGTCGGGTACCCTTTGACCAAGGTTTCGGCAGATTGGCCGACAACCTGAGCCTTAATGGGTTCAACAAGTGCAGTGTATTTGTCCATGATCGCACTGACCTCGGGGTCTGGTGTGTAATCACTTTGGAACACGGTAACGATTTCTGCTTCCTTGTGGAAGATATCGCCGGTGACTGGGTCGATTTCAATATCAACATCTGCAATGGCAGAGCCATAGGAGTAAGCTTGAACAATCAATTTGTTATCGACCACGCGGTTCATGCCAACGTGGTTATGAGCTGCAAAGATAATATCGACTTCATCATCGACTTGTTCAGCGATTTTGCTAGCGTCGTAACGGTCTGTATAGCCTTCCTGGATGGCAGGATTATGGGCAAGAACAATGATGGCTTCAATGCCTTCCTTCTTTAATTCATCCGTATAGGTATTAATGGCTTCGACTTCATCCGTAATTTTTAATGTTTCATTTCCTTTTCGAACAATCATTTCAGGTGTTTCCTGTGTGACGACCCCGATTACGCCGATCCTTTGGCCTTCTGCTTCAAGAATTGTGTAAGGCTCGGTAATGAGCTTATCATCACGTGTGTCATAGGCATTGGCAGCAACGACAGGGAAGTCCATGCCGTCATATCCTTCTGTGCCATTTTTGTGATCCCCGCCGGAGATCATCCTTTTCAATTCATCGATACCTTCATCAAATTCATGGTTTCCAAGTGTCCCGGCATCAAAGCCGATTGCTTCCATGACTTCAACAGTCGGTTCATCCTGGAAGCTGGCAGAGATGAGCGGGCTGCCCCCAATCATATCACCGGAGTGAACAATGAATGTATTGGGATTCTCCGCCTCGCGCTCCTTTAGGGCAGCAGCTGTGTATTCAATTTGTCCCGCTGTTTTTCCGCCTACAGTTGTCACAGTGTCCAGCTGGCCATGCAGATCATTCATGCTTAATAGCTGAATGCTGATGCCGCGGTTTAGGTCATAAGTGAAGATTCCAAAGCCCTTTTCATCGGTTTTTCCTGTATACGTGAACGGGCTGTCTTCTGTGATATATTCCTGAGCCTTCGGTGATGTGGTGAATGTTAGGTTCACTTCACCAGCGATTGGTGCAAGAGACCAGTTATCATCCGCTGTCGGAGTGATTTCCTTTACCTCTGAGATGTAGTCCATCAAGACTTGACGGTTCTCCTCAGCTGAATCAATGACAAGTTCTCCATTTGTCACGCCAGGGAAATTCCCGCCGCCATTCGCACGGTAGTTATTTGTGACAACAATGAATTCCTGATCGGGCTGTACAGGCTCCCCGTTATATTCCAGGTTCATGATTCGGCTTGAATCTGGATTAGCGACAGCGCCGGTTGGTGTGTATTTCGGTTTCTTCGTTACATCAATTTGGTAGGTCACGCCATCAATCACATCGTAGTTATATACCGCAAATGACGGATTGAGAAGCTCCTGTGATGCAGTGTTGGCTGGATCAATCGTATTGAATTTACCAGCAGACATCTCAAGCCATTCTTTGACGTCTGCACCAGTCAATTTTATGGCCTTTAACGTGTTGTCATATAGATAAAGGTCAGCGGCGCTGCGAATAGTCAGGTCGCCTTTTTTGATTTCTGTGAATTCCTCTGGGCCGTTGCGTCCCGCTTTAAAAGGTGCGCCTGCAGAGAGAATGGGAATATCAGCGAGCTCTGGTTTATTGAGCTTAATGTAATTCTCGGCATACCATGTTTGAGCATTGGTGACAACTTGAATGGATGGGTCGTCCTTCACAAGGGCGAAGTAGCTGTAAATATCATCTGTTGTCGTGCCGATTGGTGTGTTGACATACTCAATGGTTGCCTCATGATCTTTCTTGACAGCTTTAACGATTTTCTGGTCAGCTGCGACATCCTTTGTAACAGCTCTTGTCGAGGATTGTGAATCAGCGACAATCCATTTTCCTTTTTTCTTTTCTAATGTTAAGTCGATAATCCCAAGTGAGCCGCCGCCAAAACCGGCTTGTACGGCAGGAACACCGTTAATGGTTCCTTTTTCATTGTCCACGCCAGGGAGGACATTGCCGTTCTCATCCTTGAAAAGGGCATCGAGCTTACTGACATCAGCTGCCGGGAAGACTTTATGCGTATGAGAGAAGGTTAGGGCATCGATTCCTTTTACCTTGCTTAAAGCATAAATCGTATCCTCGGTATTCTTTTCGTTGCTGCTGAAGCCGGAGTGTGCCATTGCGACAATGACATCAGCTCCTTTTTTCTTCATTGCCGGGATGAATTTCTCAGCTGTTTGGACAATGTCCTTCGTGATGACCTTGCCGTCAAGATGGGCCTTATCCCATTCATTGATTTGAGGAGGAACAAAGCCAATATAGCCGATTTTCACGGTTTGAGTCTTGCCGGATTGGTCCTTTACCTTTTTAGAGACAATTTTATAAGGTGTGTACTTGTTTTTATCGTTAGTTGGGTTGCCGTCTTTATCATCGATATAGACATTGGCATTGATGAAATCGAATTTGGCATCATTGTATACTTCATCAAGGAATTCCAGTCCATAATTGAATTCATGATTCCCAAGTGTGGCAATATCGTAATCTAGCAGATTCATCGCTTTGATGGCTGGATGAACTTCTTTTTTGCCAAGAGGATCGATTTTCGCTTTGTATGTAGCAAATGGGTTCCCTTGAATAAGGTCGCCATTGTCCACAAGGACGCTGTTTTTCACTTCTTTACGTGCTTGCTTGATGAGTGTAGCTGTTTTGGCGAGTCCAACATTAGGGGATTCGCTGTTTTTGTAATAATCATAGCTTAGCAGATTCATATGGATATCGGTTGTTTCCATAATACGAAGGGTAACCTCGGATTGACCCTTGCCTTTATCCTTTTTTGAGGCCCCTGCATGTAACGTTTGGAAAGGGGTGGTGAATAAAAGAATGGCAAACATGAAGACAGTAACAAGTTGTGCTAATGATAATCTTCGCAAACTATTCATTCCTCCTAAATTAAGGCTATTGATTAGGGAGTGTTCATACTCCCATCAATCAATATAGCAGATTCGCAGGAATTTAATAGTTTTTATGGCAATAATAGCTATAAATGCCCAGTAAAAATTTACACTATATAATGCTTTTTAACCATGAAAGTGATGGCAAAATGATGTCATTAGACCTGATAATTAGGAATAATGCGTATTAGCAGAAGACCTAAGAAAATGATTTAAGAGGGCTTATGGAGAGGGCTGCCAGGCATGATTGAGCCGTATCCTCCTCGGAGGGCTCCGAA
>NZ_JBJEFJ010000005.1:0-4047 GCF_051873915.1 Pradoshia sp. | reverse complement strand
GGGCGCAAATCCATGTATCTAGACAAACAGCTATGTCAAAATGAGACAATAATAGAAGAAATAAGCGAAACCTCCACTGCTCTGCCCCCCTTGATTAAAAGGCTCCCTCTCTGGCAAAACTGCTTCTATTAGAAGGATGAAACTTTTCTGTGGCTAAATTCGTAAATAAAGGATAAATTATGCCCAGAATTATACATGGCGAAACCTTTGCATTTGTTGTTTTGTCCTGTTGTAAGTGTTACTATTAATAAGAAATTTAAAAAAAGTACGATTCATGATTGACTAACAATCTAGGGCATTGAAACCCTTCTAAATAAGAGGAGAGACTGCTTAATGGGGATCTTGAATAAATTGTTTGACCCTAATAAATCTGAACTGAAAAGGCTGACGAAAACAGCTGCAAAGGTGGAGGCATTGGCTTCCATGGCAGAGGGTCTTTCAGATGAACAACTGACAGCTAAAACGGATGAATTCCGCGAACGCTATGCGAATGGAGAATCGCTTGACGATATGCTTCCTGAGGCTTTTGCGGTCGTTCGTGAGGCTTCACGCCGTGTGCTAGGCATGTATCCATTTAATGTGCAGTTGATGGGTGGTATCGCCTTGCACGAAGGGAATATTTCCGAGATGAAAACCGGGGAAGGTAAAACGTTAACGTCTACCATGCCTGTCTATTTGAATGCCATCACAGGAAAAGGCGTTCATGTCATCACGGTCAACGAATACCTTGCTAGTCGTGACGCTAATGAAATGGGACAGCTTTATAATTTCTTAGGACTGTCTGTCGGCTTGAATTTAGCTGGCATGTCCCGTGAGGAAAAGCAAGAAGCCTATAATGCGGACATTACTTATGGAACGAATAATGAGTTTGGGTTCGATTACTTGCGTGACAATATGGTGCTCTACAAAGAGCAAATGGTGCAGCGTCCGCTTCACTTTGCCGTCATTGATGAGGTTGACTCCATCTTGATCGATGAAGCGCGGACACCGCTCATTATTTCTGGTTCAGCGAAGAAATCCACACAATTATATATGCAGGCGAATGCCTTCGTTCGTACGCTGACGAAAGAGCAGGATTATACGTACGATGAGAAGACGAAGAGTGTTCAGTTAACGGAAGATGGGATGAGCAAGGCAGAGCGTGCCTTTGGCATTGATAACTTATTTGATATCAGCCATGTTGCCTTAAACCATCATATCGGACAAGCCTTGAAGGCACATGCGTCCATGCATTTGGATGTCGATTATGTCGTTCAAGACGGTGAGATTGTCATTGTTGACCAATTCACCGGCCGTTTGATGAAAGGACGCCGTTACAGCGACGGTCTTCACCAGGCAATTGAGGCAAAAGAAGGGCTTGAAATCCAAAACGAGAGCATGACCCTTGCGACAATTACATTCCAAAACTACTTCCGTATGTATCAAAAGCTTGCCGGTATGACAGGTACAGCGAAAACGGAAGAAGAGGAATTCCGCAATATTTATAATATGAATGTTATCGCGATTCCAACGAACCGTGACATCATTCGTGATGACCGTTCTGACTTGATTTTCGCCACAATGGAAGGCAAGTTCAAGGCGGTTGTTGAAGATATCGCAGAACGCCATGCGAAAGGGCAGCCAGTGCTCGTTGGTACGGTAGCGATTGAGACAAGTGAATATGTCTCCGAGCTCTTAAAGAAAAAGGGTGTCCCGCATAGTGTCTTGAATGCGAAGCAGCATGAGCGGGAAGGAAATATCATTCTTGATGCCGGACAGCCCGGCGCTGTGACCATCGCGACCAACATGGCCGGCCGTGGTACAGATATCAAGCTTGGTGAAGGTGTGGCAGAGCTTGGCGGTTTAGCTGTCATCGGTACAGAGCGCCATGAATCACGCCGTATCGATAACCAGCTCCGTGGTCGTTCCGGACGTCAAGGGGACCCTGGTGTGACTCAGTTCTACCTCTCTTTGGAGGATGAATTGATGCGCCGTTTCGGCTCCGAGAACATTAAGAGCATGATGTCCCGCCTTGGCATGGGCGATGATCAGCCAATCCAAAGCAAGATGGTATCAAGAGCTGTGGAATCTGCGCAAAAACGCGTTGAGGGCAATAACTATGATGCCCGTAAACAATTGCTTGAATATGATGATGTTCTTCGTCAGCAGCGTGAAATCATCTACAAGCAGCGCTTTGATGTACTTGATAACGATAATTTACGCGGCATTGTTGAGTCTATGATTCGCTCCTCCCTTGAACGCAATGTGTATGCATTCGGTCCGGATGGAGAGAGCGAGGAGTGGAATATCCAGGGTCTTCTCGATTATGTGTATGCAAATCTATTGCCTGAGAACTCCTTGGATGAGGCAGCATTGAAGGAGCTTGACGGGGAAGAAATCGTCAACCTTCTCTTTGATAAGATTATCGAGAAATACAATGAGAAGGAAGAGCAGCTTTCAACCGAGCAAATGCGTGAATTCGAGAAAGTTATCGTTCTTCGTGCGGTTGATAGCAAATGGATGGATCATATTGATACGATGGACCAATTGCGTCAAGGAATCCATTTACGTGCCTATGCTCAAATCAATCCGTTGAATGAATATCAGCAGGAAGGCTTCAGAATGTTCGAGGCTATGATTGCTTCCATCGAGGATGATGTAGCAAAATACATCATGAAGGCCGAGATTCGCAATAATCTTGAGCGTGAGGAAGTTGTCAAAGGACAGGCCGTTAATCCAAAGGCTGATGGTGAAGTGAAAAAACAGCCGAAGCGCAATGAGGATAAAGCAGTGGGACGTAATGCACCTTGCCCATGCGGTTCTGGTAAAAAATATAAAAATTGTCATGGCAAATAAATCAAGCTTTCAGGTATCTTTAAAAGACGCAAGAGCGTATAATAAAGGATAACCATTTGAATGAGAGGGACGGTGTGTACGCCGCCTCTCTTTTTCCTGATTAGCGTTAAATAATGATAGAGGTGAATGTGAATGGAAATCGCAGAAATTCGCAATGAGTTAGAAAAAACAGCCAAGCGCTTGGCGGACTTTAGGGGGTCTCTTTGACTTAGAAGAGAAAGAAGCGCGCATTATGGAGCTTGATGAAATCATGTCTGAGCCTGAATTCTGGAACGACCAGCAGAAGGCCCAAGGCATCATCAGTGAAGCCAATGGCTTGAAAGAGCAGGTTGGTGAATTCAACTCCTTAAATGAATCCTACGAAAATCTCGAGCTAACCTTTGAATTGATCAAAGAAGAGCCGGATGAAGATCTTCAGGGTGAGCTTGAATCTGAACTTAC
This sequence comes from Pradoshia sp., assembly GCF_051873915.1. NCBI lineage: Bacteria > Bacillati > Bacillota > Bacilli > Caryophanales > Bacillaceae > Pradoshia > Pradoshia sp. Next base: position 771 of record NZ_JBJEFJ010000005.1, on the reverse strand, counting down.
CGAGCTATCTGAGCGTTTGAATGCCTTCGAGCTTCAATTGCTGCTCAGTGAAGAATATGATAAGAATAATGCCATCCTTGAATTGCATCCAGGTGCCGGCGGAACCGAGTCTCAGGACTGGGCATCCATGCTCCTTCGTATGTACACAAGATGGGCAGAGAAAAAAGGCTTCAAGGTAGAAACACTTGATTACCTTCCAGGCGATGAGGCTGGCGTGAAGAGTGTAACACTCGGCATTCGCGGTCATAATGCCTACGGTTATTTGAAGGCGGAGAAAGGGGTACACCGTTTGGTTCGTATCTCCCCATTCGATTCATCTGGCCGCCGTCATACCTCCTTCGTATCATGTGAGGTTATGCCAGAATTCAATGATGAAATCAACATCGAAATCCGCACAGAAGATTTGAAGATTGACACATACCGAGCAAGCGGCGCCGGCGGTCAGCATATCAACACGACTGACTCTGCCGTTCGTATCACGCATATCCCGACGAATGTTGTGGTCACTTGCCAATCTGAGCGTTCTCAAATCAAAAACCGTGAAGCAGCCATGAAAATGCTGAAATCTAAGCTCTATCAACGCGAAATCGAGCAGCAGGAAGCAGAGCTCGCTGAGATTCGCGGAGAGCAAAAAGAAATCGGCTGGGGCAGCCAAATCCGCTCCTACGTCTTCCACCCATACTCCATGGTCAAAGACCACCGTACAAATGCTGAAACAGGCAATATCGGTGCGGTTATGGATGGCGACATTGATATGTTTATCGACGCATA
>NZ_JBJEFJ010000004.1:0-21970 GCF_051873915.1 Pradoshia sp. | reverse complement strand
CAACTTCAAATGGCACAAATGTAGAATTCCCAATTCGGTAAAATTCTTTATCACCCATTTCAGTTTGAACAAATTCATTCTTAAACTTTTCAAATGCTTCATCAACAGTTTTAGAACTTAGTTTTGCACTCTCTATACTTGCAAATATCGCATATGTAACAATCATTGATATAACATAAAATGAGATTGTTTTTGTACGTGATCTCAACTCATCTCTTCCCCCGTTTTTTATTTTAACTCTTAAAATACTTGAATTAACTTCATGTTATTTTCTCAGTTGCTCTTGTTAAAATAACCTCCCTCAATATACAAAGTGAAATCTGCCCCTTAGTTGAAGAAAGTATGTCCATTTAATGGTATCACAAAATGGATATTTCCCTTATTATTCAAAAGCAACAATCTATACGAAAACAGCATCATAAAAGAAGGATTCCGTCTATCGGAATAGAAAGTATAGGGGGAAAACAAAGAAGTGGAGGTGGTGACCAGGTGCCCAAATGGCTTTTGCGTCTGGAAGGTTTGGCTGTTTTGCTTGTCAGTTTGTATGTATATGCTTTATTCGATTACAGCTGGATGTTATTTTTTCTATTGATTATGGCGCCGGATTTATCCGCCTTAGGCTTTCTCGTTAATCAGCGTGTTGGAGCCATATCGTATAATATCTTCCACACATACCTGTTCGTATGGCCCTTTATCTTATACGGCTCCATTTGGTCAAATGACATGCTACTGATGATAGGCTTGATTTTTGCTTCCCATATTGGGATGGACCGGATATTAGGCTATGGACTGAGATATACAAACATGCTGGAAGAGAATCATCTACGTAAGCTATAAGAGGTAAAGTGGGAGGGGTTAAATGGTATTCATTTTCTTATTTGTCTTCATTGTTGTAGTGGGATTAACAAATACTGCTGTTTTTAAACTTGCAGGTAAACATAGGGGAAGAAGGCTTTGGTCTGGCTTAATTTTGATTCTTCTTTCCCCTATCGTCTTTTTTATCACGATTGCTGCAATCGGACCTTTTGATTCAGGAGGATTTGGGACAGGATTATTTGCGGTTTTGTATGGATCCGTCTTTTTTATGAATGGGCTTATTATGATTATGATTGGTTTGTTTACAGCAAAGAGTAATAAGAAATGATAAGTTATAAAAGTGGCAATCAAATTTATCCATTTAAACCTATAACTTCAAAATGTAAAAAGATAGAAACCCAGATGTAACATTGTAGCTATATAATAAACATACAAACTACATAGAAGGAACGATGACAATGGACAAAAAAGAATATGAACAAAAAAATGATTCTTTAAATCTTTCACCAGTAATCAAAGATTATATTCAAAATAGAACAACGTTAGAAGATTTGGAGCAACTGAAGCACTTGATCGCCAAACGATATGCGGTGTTAAAAGTGCCAGGTCTTGATTAAGAGAAGGATAAGCATTTTAGAGAACGTTCTAGAATGCTTTTTTTCTTTTTGACGGAATAAATGGCCTCTAATGATGAGAGGCCGTTCAAATATTAATGATTTTTCTTTTTGAGCTCATCACTGATTTCCATTAAAATTAGCAAAATTAAATAGAGCATAATAAAAAGCACTAGTTCTTGCGTAAAGAATACCAGTATTGCAATTAATACCATCCAAACCCCAAAATACTTTCTGTTCATAGAATCGTCCTGATATTCATGCTCATAATTAATGGCTAACTAAGATCATTCCAGTTACAGTTCATTTTAGTATAGAAGTTAAGAAATAATGACTAATTTAAAAAGGGCTGTCCTTAAAAGTCAATCTTCCCTGACTCTTGGAACAGCCCTAATCCTTATTTCATAAAAACCTCTGCCCGTTTCTCCAAATAGCGCTGCAGAACCGATACGACGGAGCATATTGCCCAATAAATGAGCGCAATCAAGATGTACATAGTCATGTAATCTAATTCCCGCCCGCCGACGATTTTGGCATGCTGAAAGATTTCCGGCACAGTAATCATGGCTGCGAGCGACGAAGCTTTGATTAGATCAAGCATCACGTTTGATAGCGGAGGGAGGGCAATGCGGACAGCCTGAGGGAGAATGATACCTCCTAAGGTTTGCCAATATGTAAGTCCGAGTGATTGTGATGCCTCCCATTGGCCATGGTCGATCGCCTTGATAGCCGAACGATTGATCTCGGCGATATAAGCAGCACTGTTCAAGCTGAAGCCAATGACAGCAGCTTGGATGGCTGTGAATTCAATACCGATTACTGGGAAACCAAAATAAAGGATGAACAGGATGACAAGAATCGGTACACCACGCATGAACGAGATATACAGGCTAGACGGCAGTCGCAGCAGCCAGTTGGCCGAGCTGCGCCCTAGTGCCAGGAATAGCCCGAGCAGAAGACCGAAAATCATGCTTGTAAAGGAGATGAACAGGGTGTTCCATAATCCTTCCAGTACATAAGGCAAGGAGTCAATGGCCAAGCTTGGGTTAAATAAATATTGCCACTGAATTTGTTCCATATTAATGCTTACTTGCTTTCCTCAAGTTCAATTTCTTCACTTACGTCTGCACCATTATAGAATTGTTTCGATAATTTCGTGAGTGTTCCATCTTCCTTCATTTTCTTCAATGCATCGTTGAAGGCATCCCGCATATCCTCGTTCTCCTTCTTCAGGATGATGGAGGCACTGCTGGGGTTATAACGGATTGTTGGATGAACGGTGATATCCAGGTCTGAATAGTAGGAGACGGCCAGCGTTTGCGTGTAGTAGTCATTTAGGATGATATCTGTACGTCCTGTTGATACATCACGCAAGTATTGGTCATTGGTTGCATTATCATATATAACCTCTTCAGCGCCGTATGTACGGGCGACCTCCATATAGGTAGTCGTTGCTTCGCCGGCTGCTTTCTTTCCTTTCAAATCCTCCAAGCTATCAATGCCTGATAGATCAGATTTCCGCACAATGGCAGCTCCAACAGAGTGCTTGTACGGATCGGTAAATCCAAACTTCTCCTTCCGTTCGTCTGTAACCGTGATGTCGTTAATGGCGAAATCAACCTGTCCGCTGTTAATGGAGGAAAGCATCCCGTCAAAGGCCATTTCCGTAAATTCAATTTTAAGCCCAAGCCGGTCTGCAAGCTCCTTCGCTACTTCGACATCATATCCTGTCAATTCATTGGAGTCAGAATCATGATAAGAGGCAGGAAAGAGTGTGCCGGATGTAGCAGCCTTCAATGTGCCCTTCTCCTTGATGTTTTCCCATGCAGTCTTGTCTGTTTCATTATTTCCTTCTTTTTCACTAGTACAGGCAGTGATGACTGATAAAATTGCTAAAATAGCTATTAAGCCCTTACATTTTTTTAATAACTTAACTGTTTTCATTTAATTTCACCCCCTGTAATACTATATCATCTCTTGTCTATGTTCAAAATAAAATTTTACAAATTTCACGTTGATTGAGACAATTTTCCTATAATATGGAAGGTGAAATAAAATTAATTAAATTATCAAAATATTATGTTCTTTTTGTCGAAAATATGTTAATATATCAAAATATTAAAGAAAATGATAAATGATGGAATAAGCTATATCGTTATTTATCGGAATTTTCACACAACTAGGAATGGGAGACGATGACATGAGCAGGAAAGACTACATCATAGACCGGATGTACAAAGCTTCAACAGGAATTGCCAATGCTGTATTGGTAACGCTCGGGATTGGCCTTTTATTCGAATCAATCGGGGGATACTTTGATTGGCAAATGTTCCTGACCATTGGTGGTGCTGCAAAGGTATTGCTTGCTCCTGCATTAGGTGCCGGAATTGCTTACCAGCTTGGCGGTAATTCTTTGGTAATCTTCAGCGCAATGGCCTGTTCCTCAGTAGGGGGAGCTGCAATTCAAAAGACAGCAGAGGGCGCCTTCACAATTGTGACAGGGCAGCCAATTTCCGCAGTACTAGCGGCAATCATTGCTACATATATCGGAAAGAGAATGGTTGGTAAGACAAAACTAGACATCATGGCAATCCCGCTTGCAGCCATCTTTGTCGGAGGAATTTCAGGAGTTGGGCTTGCGGCTGTAACGACACCGCTCTTAACTTGGATCAGCGCGCAAATCACTGCCTCTGTCCAAGGGTCGCCGCTTATTGGTTCCATTGTTCTTTCACTTGTATTCAGTTTATTGTTAATGACACCAGCATCCTCTGCCGCACTTGCGATTGCCTTACAGCTGGATCCTGTTTCAAGTGCAGCAGCATTGATTGGTTGTACAGTCCAGTTCGTCGCCTTTACAGCAATGTCTTATAAGGATAATGACCTTGGCGGATTCTTAGCCCAATCCATTGTTACGCCAAAGGTTCAATTTCCGAATCTTATCAAGAATCCAATCTATATCATCCCTGCTTTCACAGCGTCTGCAATAGCAGCGCCGATTGCGACGATGGTATTTGATTTCAAAGTTCCATATGAGCTAGGGGGAATGGGATTAAGCTCCTTGATTGCCCCAATTAATATATTAGCAAACCAAGGATGGGGTGTATTCCTTATATATGTAGCGGTTGGAATGATCCTTCCTGTCTTGATTGCCGTATCGATTCACCGCCTGCTGAAAATGGCTGGAAAGGTTCACCCTGGTGACTTAAGGCTGGAGGTTCAATAACCGGCTCCTTTATTAGAGAGAAGCATAGTGGTACAATAGGCATATAGTCTATGAAATAGGAGCGTGGTCAGCAGTGAAAGGAATCATTGACCGCTTTGAAGGGGATATCGCTGTTGTTGAAATTGACGGCGAAACGCAGGATTTCCCAAAGAAAATCTTCCCGAAAGAAGCTGAAACCGGTGATGTTGTAGAAATTTCCGGCGATAAAGTAAAGGTTTTGAAGGACGAAACCGAGAAGCTTCGGAAGGAAATTGAACAATTAATGGAAGATGTTTGGGAAGACTAAAATAATTTCGAAGGCCCGGTGCTAATCTGCTGCTGGGCTTTTTTCTATTGTCGTTGGGTATAAAGTCCCTTTTGTCGAAAAAAACAGATGGAAAAGATAGGAAAACCTAATCTTTTGTCCAAACGGCCCGTTCACTAGAATGAAATTAAAGGAAAGCGCTTTCTTAGTCCTTTTGTGCAAGCGTTTGCCTTGTCGTTTTATACTAAATGAGAGGGAGTTGACGATGTTTACAAATAAGAAGAGAATCACCGCATTGCTAGCCGTCTTTTGTCTGTTGTTCGCATTTTTTCCAGAGTTGAGCATTAGGGCAGATGCTGGGAAAACGGAGATAACAGTCCATTACCAGGAATCAGACGGAAATGAGAAGGATTGGAATCTGTGGGTGTGGGCAGAGAGTTTGGATGGTCATGTGCAGCCATTCACGGGAGAGGATGAGTTTGGCAAGGTCGCTCATTTTACTTTGGATGGGACTTATGAGCGTGTCGGTTTTATCGTTCGGACGGATGCCTGGGAGAAGGATGGCGGCGACCGATGGATCGAGGGGATTGAGGATGGAAAAGCGGAGGTGTGGGTCATGTCAGGAGATGATGAAGTATATTATTCAGAGCCAAGCAATGAGCCAGTCATCAAGAAAGCCTCAATGGATGATTTTGATCAAATTGCTGTGACAACAAACATCCCGCTTGATATCAGGCAGACTGCCATTGAATTGAGCGGAGCGGATATTCAGGAGATTATCCCGGCTGACGGAAAGGGAAATGTAACGAATCAATTTACGTTAAAGACAAAAAAGAAGCTGGATGTCAGCGGTTCTTACCAAGTTCGTATTGAAGGGTATGGAGAGCAGCTGGTTGAGATTGGGAAGATTGTTCGTACAGAGGCTTTCGACAGACTTTATTATTATGATGGACAAGACCTTGGAAACACGTACTCTCGTCATTCGACGAAATTCCGTCTCTGGGCCCCGACAGCTTCAGAGGCAAAGCTGGTCGTTTACTCGAAATGGGATGATAAGACTGGCAGAGAAATTAAGATGAAGCGAGGAGAAAAGGGTACATGGACCGCTAAACTGCGCGGGAATCAGAATGGTCTCTTGTACACCTATAAGGTCAAAATCGGAGATAAGTGGAATGAGGCAGTCGATCCTTATGTCCGAGCGGCCTCTGTCAATGGATTAAGGGGAGCTGTTATTGACCTCTCCAAAACGAATCCAAAGGGATGGGCTAAGCATAAAAAGCCTAAGCTGAGTAACCCGGAGGAATCGATTATTTATGAGTTGCATGTTCGTGACCTGTCCATTCAGCCAGAGAGCGGAATCAAGCAAAAAGGGAAGTTCCTTGGTGTAACGGAGAAAGGGACGAAGGGACCTAATGGACTGCCAACAGGACTTGATCATATTAAATCACTCGGTGTTACACATGTTCAATTCCTGCCAATCTATGATTATAAAACGGTAGACGAAACAAAGCTTGACCAAGCCCAATATAATTGGGGCTATGATCCTCAGAACTTCAATGTTCCGGAGGGCTCTTATTCAACAAATCCATATGACCCTGCAGTGCGGATCCAAGAATTAAAGCAGATGGTTCAAACCTTGCATGGAGAAGGACTCCGTGTCGTCATGGATGTTGTGTATAATCACATGTTTGATGCAGCCGAATCGAACTTCCAGAAGCTTGTTCCTGGCTATTATTATCGCTATAACGAGGATGGTACATTAGCCAATGGCACGGGTGTCGGAAATGATACGGCCTCTGAACGCAAAATGATGCGAAAATTCATCGTGGACTCCTCAACCTATTGGGCAAATGAATATAAGCTTGATGGTTTCCGTTTTGATTTGATGGGCATTCATGATGTTAAGACCATGAATCTCGTTCGAAAGGAATTGAAGCGTATCGATCCGACCTTCATTGTTCACGGGGAAGGATGGGATTTGAATACGCCACTGCCAGCTGCAGAAAAAGCAAACCAGAAGAATGCTGCAAAGATGCCAGGTATTGGCCATTTCAATGATGATATCCGTGACGGTCTGAAAGGAAGTGTCTTCATTGACCAGGATAATGGTTTTATCAACGGGAAGGCCAACATGGAGGATCGAATCAAGAAGGGAATAATGGCTGGCCTTGATTACGATCCTGCTCAAGCAACCTACCAGGATCCTGAGCAGGTGCTGACCTATGTGGAAGCCCATGATAACCATACCCTTTGGGATAAGCTTGAATTAACAAACCCGGAAGCGGGATATGAGGAAAAAAAGCAAAGGCATAAGCTCGCCTCCTCCATCATTCTCACCTCACAGGGAATCTCGTTCATTCATGCAGGGCAGGAATTCATGCGGACAAAATATGGGGATCACAATAGCTATAAATCACCTGATTCCATCAATCAGATGGACTGGAAGCGTAACGCGGCGTTTTCTCATGAAGTGGATTATATGAGGGGACTAATTGACCTTCGCAAGAAGCATGCCGCTTTCCGGATGACCACGGCAAGCGCAATCAAGGAGCATATCGACTTCTTGGATGCACCAGCCAATGTGATTGCCTATACGATTGATGGAGAAGGCAAAGGAAAGTATAGAAGTCAATACTTCATCGCTCATAACGCAAATAACGGCGCAAGGGAGCTTACACTACCGGCGAATGCCTCATGGAAGGTGCTTGTAGATGGGGAAAATGCTTCAGCCAAGTCACTCTATACCATTAAGGGTGAGCAATTGGTCGTTCCAGCTATGAGTACGGTCGTTCTCCAAACAGAGGTTAATGTGAAGAAAAAGAGATAAACGATCAAGATAAAAAGGCACGGGGTTCCCGTGCCTTTTTGTCAGGTTGTCGAATGTTTTAAATAAGCACAAAACCAGTAACCAGCTATTCGTTCAACTTGCGCCTAGGCATAATGGAGAAGATTTTCGCGAGAATAGTGTTCTTTTATATTTAGATTCACCCATAATTGTTCATTCATTTGAGAAATGATTTTTCGTTATCATGTATTTCCTGTTATCTATTTGGTATAGGGTGCATAGGTTTTCCTTTATATTCGTTGATATTTGTAGGATTTTTGTCTTTCGGGTCTTTATTGGTTGTGACTATGATTTCATTGGCCCCAACAGAAGCTCCTAATGCGTTGACAGCCCTAACACTATACGTATAAATGGTATTCGGTGTCAGGCGATTGTCTGTGTAACTATTATTCTTTGAAGTTCCAACAACGACACCATCCCGGAGAATTTCATAATAATCGGCACCGGATGCTTGATTCCAAGTTAACGATACTGTTACTTTTGTCTTGGTTTTTACAGCTAGTTTCGTTGGATTCTCAGGAAGACTTTGAACTTCATTCGAAATTAATCGATGAAACGTTGTGTTCAATACATTTCCTTTTTTATCAAATGCTTTGACATAATATGTGTAATTTTGGCCTGACCTAAAACGAGCATCTTTATAATTCGTGTTTTTCGTGCTTCTCAGTAAACGATCATCCCTGTATACTTCATACTTTACTGCACCATCTATAGGCTCCCATGAAAAAGAAGATTCAGAAGATGTGATTTTGTCGATGCTGATGATTCTTTGAGGTAATGTTTCGATAAAATGATATGTTTTCGGGGCTCTTTCCAAAAGTTTTGCTTTTGTGTCTTCGTTCAAATAGTATAAGGCCATTGCTTCTGCAAAGTATTCTTCTATATAGGCAAAATAATAGAATACAACATGATCATGGAATAATGGTTCGTATTCCTCCTCGTGGATCTTTGCAAACTCTTCTAAATTGGAGATATCTAATCCTGCTGCTGCAGAGTCTATCGCATGGCTTAACTCATGAAGTTCCAGGTTAACCGTCGAGTGACCCCTTCCATAATCACTATATCCAATGCGAGCCGCTGTTACAGGGATTCCTCCTATGCCAGGCACATCATCCCATGTTAATCCAGTCCCTTCCCACCCTCGCGGAACAACTCCTTTCAAATAGAGATACTCTGGCAAATATGTCACTGGGAAATCTGTTAGTATAAGACTCACTCCAGCTTTTTGAGTCTCTGAAATTAATCTTTCGTTAATTTTGGAAACCCGGTCAATCATATTTTGAGCTTCCTCTACATCATAATCGTTATCGTCATCCTGTACGCCAATTAGCTTTTTCAGTGTTTCATTTTGAAAAGTGTGATTATGAGAATAGTCTTCGGCTGCAAAGGCGTTTGAGCTGAAAGCTAACAAGAATACAAAAGTCAAAGCGAAAAGTATGGATATATTATTAGGTTTCACAGGCGTTCTTTTCATCAATCAGCATCTCCTTATCAATAAAATAGTTTATTACCTGAACGAACTGCAGATTCACCTCCTATCTACTAAAAATGCAAGTATCATGCCAAATTCTGTTGTTTTAATAAAAATAGGAAAAAACATATATATATAGAAAAGAGCAATGATAAACGGAAATCAGGCGGTGGGAGAGAGGTGCAATCTTCCGATGTTCTGTATATTTTTTAGACAAACAGTTAATTAAATGTATATTTTCTTTGACACCTCATACTAGAAAAATGAAAGCTTATGTGAATCAAGCAGAGGTAACTGTCAAATAAGGTCGGTATAGCAAGAATGATTGAAACTGGATAGATCGTATAAGAAGAGTAAATACATAGGTCGTACTCATTATCTTCTTCAGTAAGGATGGACAAAATCAAAACGGCCACTAATCTGGAAAGGTTTCAAGGGGATTAGCCGAGGCGCTAAAAAAAGACAATGGCTGGTAAGCATCTATAGAGAATGAGAAGAAGCACGAATGAAAGGGTGAGTCAGTCTGTCAAAGAACAGACTTATCAAACAGCAGCGTGTCAAAGCATGAAAAAAAGCCCTGCCTCTAGCGAAAAGGACCTGGAGGTAAGGCTTGTTATAATAACTATTTCATATTTTCAAATCCTGACAATCAGAGGTTCACCTAGTCTTGATTGTTTATGAAGCTTCAAACTGATACGTGGCTTCTTGTGTGTTAGTGCATCCAATCTTGAGGAGATAATCTATCCTCTCCGGTGATTTCCCTAAGTACTCTGCATGGATTTCCTGCAGCAATCACGCCAGGAGGAATATCCTTCACAACAACACTGCCGGCACCGATGATGCTGCCAGCTCCGATGGTTACGCCTCCGCAAATCGTTGCATTGGCGCCAATCCATACTTTCTCTTCGATGGTGATGGGCTTAGATGTGCTGATTCCCTGTGCGCGCTGCTCTGGGTCAATGGCATGGCCCGCACAGGCGATGCATACGCCCGGTGCGATGAATGCATCTGCACCAATATGAACGGGTGAAGTATCGAGGATCACACAATTGTAGTTGATGATGGTCAGCCCGTTCGTATGGATATTGAAGCCGTAATCACAGCGGAAGGAAGGCTCGATAAAGGTCAGAGGATGACAAGTCCCGAAAAGCTCCTTTAAGATAGAGGCTCTCTTTTCTCCTTCATCCGGCCGAGTTTGATTGTATTCCCAGCATAAGGTTTTCGCTTTAACTTGGAGGTGGTTCGGCATATCTTTATGGTCTGCATTGTACGCTTTTGGTTGTTTCATCAAATCAGTCATTTTCATATGGTTCTCTCCGTCATGTTAGTTTCTAGTATAAACAAGTATAGGGATATTAGGCAGGGCTGTACAGACCTTGGGGACGAGAGCCGCAAGAAGAACCGCCAAAGACGTTGTTAAGCTTCCCTTCAATGATCTAGTCTCCTCTTCTTAAGGGAAATCAGGATTAGTATGATGAAGACAGCGAAGATGAATGAAGGAAGAAACACAGAGCTTTTTAAAACAACCTTGAGGTGAAATGGGGCTTCATGGATAAAGTCTGCCCTGATCCACCCGCTGCCCCTGTACGGCAATTGATTTTGTAGTGGAGATGCCTTTTATGGCATAATACGTTATCCCGATTGGAAAATGGTTGGAGGCATGACCCTCCTATTCCCCTGTATATTCGTCCGGTTTGGTCTCTACCTCTTCTATGTTCCTACCACTCTTACTTTCTTCAGCATGCTCCTCCAGTTTGGCCTCCTAAACTAATCCATCCCAAACAATATAAGAGGTTGACCAAGATAAGGCATGAACAGGTGGTGCGATTAAAAGGAACAAGGATAGAATGAGAATCTTTTTCATAGATACCATCTAGTTCTCCACCTCGCTTATAATGGCTGTGTCATTTATTGGTTAATGGGATTAGATAGAAATCTTCTATCTAAGGTAAGAAGAATATAAAAATATCGACAAAACATTGTGAGAAAATCTAACAATAAACGACAATCCTCTTCATTCCTCCCGTTTTGATTTAGTGCTTATATCCTATTTTACAGGAAAAAGTTTCCTAAATATTCTGTTTACGATATAATTAACAATCATATCTTATAAGTCGTGTCATTTTTCTTTACATAAGCAATGCGACACGTCATCCACATCTAAAAGGAGCTCTATTCCTTTTCTTCCGTTTATCTTTACACAAAATGTTTCTAAGAAGACCGATTCGAAGTTGTCACTTTCGTATTAGGACAGGCTTAAAGGAAACACCCTCTCTATTCAAAGAATCATATAAATCACCAGCATTCTCGTTATTTTTCAATCCATTAACAAAAAGCAGCATATGTTAGAAGCTTTGTTCGGTACATCCATGCCCGGCTTTATTTTGCATTCCTATTTTCAAAATGAAAAAGAGGAGGTTTTTGCATGAGTAAACCTGAGAAGGCAATTCTCGACAATTTCAAGGAAGTGAATCAGGGGCTTTCCCATCAGGAGGCGGCGGAGGAATCAGCACGCTGCCTGTATTGCTATGATGCTCCCTGTATTCAAGCATGTCCAACTAGCATTAACGTTCCCGCTTTTATTAAGAAAATCTCTTCGCATAATTTACGAGGAGCTGCAAAGACAATCATGACCGCCAATCCAATGGGAGCGAGCTGTGCCCGTGTATGCCCGACCGAGGAGCTTTGTGAAGGGGCATGTGTATTGAATCACTCAACCAAGCCAATCATGATTGGAAATCTTCAACGCTATGCGACAGATTGGGCGATGAAGAATGAACAGCTCCTCTTCAAGGCAGGACAGCCAAATGGCAAATCTGTGGCCATCATTGGCGGAGGGCCAGCCGGTTTGTCGGCTGCGCGTGAGCTTTCCTTGCTTGGCTATCGAGTAGTCGTGTTTGAGGCAGAGGAGAAGGCGGGCGGCTTAAATACATATGGTATTGTGTCATTCCGGCTACCGCAGGCAGTTTCATATTGGGAGGTTGACCAGGTCCAGGGCCTTGGTGTGGAGATTCGAACAAACACAAGAGTGGGAGTCGATGTCCAAGCGGAAGAAATCCTGGAGAATTTTGATTACACGCTGCTCGCTGCCGGTATGTCAAATGTACCGGACCTCGGCATCAACGGAGAGGAGCTTGAAGGCGTCCGTGATGCAATTGAATTTGTGAAGGAGACGAAGCAAGCTCTTGAGCAATGTGATTTGAGAGGAAAGAAGGCAGTCGTCATCGGTGCCGGCAATACGGCCATTGATGCAGCAACTTGCTCAGTCCGGCTTGGAGCGGATAATGTGAAGATTCTATACAGGCGAACAAAGGAAGAGATGACAGCCTATGAGTTTGAATATGAATTTGCCAAGCAGGACGGGGTTGAGTTTAGATGGCTGACAGCTCCGGTCCGTATTCTCGCCAATGAGGAAGGAAAGGTGAGCGGAGTGGAATGCATCCGTATGGAATTAGGACAGGCGGGACCTGACGGGCGCAGGCGGCCGATTCCTGTGCAAGGCTCGAACTTCATCATTGAGGCAGATATCGTTATCAAAGCCATCGGCCAATCAAGACATGTCAGTTTAATTGAGCAATTTAATGTAAAGCATGAGGATGGCGTTGCCATCATTGACCCATTAACTTATCGAACATCAAATGAAAAGGTATCGGCTTGCGGGGATTGTATATTCGGTAAAGGACAGGGAGAGGCCATGGTTGTATCTGCTGCTCAGCAAGGCAAAGAGGCAGCTTATGCCATTCACAAGCTTTTATCACCGGCTGCGAGTGTGACAGCATAGCTGCTTTTCAGGTCATGAGGGGGACAGGGAAGCAGTAAAACAATAGGGAGGTTTATATAATGGCAGACTTAAAGATTAATTTGGCAGGCATTCAATCACCCAATCCTTTCTGGCTGGCGTCCGCACCACCGACGAATTCCGGCTACCAGGTTCAGCGGGCCTTTGAAGCGGGGTGGGGAGGAGCCGTCTGGAAGACTCTCGGAGACCCGATTCTCAATGTTTCCTCTCGCTTTGCCGCTGTCAGCTTCAACGGACAGCGGGTTGCGGGCTTCAACAATATCGAATTGATCACAGACCGTCCGCTTGATGTGAACCTGAAGGAAATCTATGAAACGAAGAAGCGCTTTCCAGACCATGCTATCATTGCTTCACTCATGGTCGAACCGAAGCAGGAGAAATGGCATGAAATTGTCAAGCGGGTGGAGGCTGTGGGAGTTGATGGACTGGAATTGAATTTCGGCTGTCCCCACGGCATGGCTGAGAGGGGGATGGGAGCTGCCTCTGGACAGGTCCCTGAGCTGGTCGAACGCCAGACTTATTGGGTGAAGGAGGTGGCAACGACGCCAGTCATTGTCAAGCTTACACCAAATATCACGGATATCACTGCGACAGCTGAGGCGGCCGTTCGCGGAGGGGCAGATGCCATCAGCCTGATTAATACAATCAACAGCTTGGCCGGCGTTGACATTGATACGTGGAATACGGTCCCGCATGTTGGAGGAAAAGGAGCTCATGGCGGCTACTGCGGCCCAGCAGTGAAGCCGATTGCCCTTCATATGGTCGGAGAATGTGCTCGAAATCCCCGTATCAACATCCCAATCTCTGGGATAGGCGGAATTTCCAACTGGCAGAATACGGTTGAATTCATACTCATGGGGGCAACCGGTGTGCAGGTATGTACCGCAGCGATGCACCACGGGTTCCGAATCGTTGAAGACATGATTGAAGGTCTTTCTAATTATCTGGATGACCGGGGCATCGGTTCGGTAATGGAGCTTGTTGGGAAGTCGGTTGAGAAGTATTCGGACTGGGGCAATCTGGATCTCAATTATAAGATTGTGGCCCGCATCAACCAGGACAACTGTATTCATTGCAATAAATGTCATATTGCCTGTGAGGACACGTCGCATCAATGCATTGACTTATTGAAGGATGAGGCAGGCGCAAGCTATGTCAAAGTGAGGGAAGAGGATTGCGTTGGCTGTAATCTCTGCTCGATTGTCTGTCCGGTGGATGATGCGATTAATATGATTGAATTGCCGACAGACCTGCCACCGATGACGTGGAATGAACGCCAGGCAGCTGTCAATTTCAGCGCCATTCAGCCAGATGTCATTGGAAAGTAATCAGCTTGACCAAAAGAGAGAAAACAAATGGAGGGAATCGCATGAAAAAAATCATCAAAAATGGAACGATTGTAACGGCTTCAGATACGTACAGGGCAGACATCGAAATCAATGATGGGGTCATTACCTCGATTGGAAACGGATTTACGAGCCAGGATGCAGAAGTGATTGATGCCGAAGGTTATTATGTTTTTCCTGGCGGTATTGACCCGCATACCCATCTGGATATGCCGTTTGGCGGTACGGTCACAAAGGATGATTATGAAACGGGAACAAGGGCGGCCGCTTTCGGTGGGACGACAACCATTATTGATTTCTGTTTGACGAGCAAGGGAGTGCCGCTGAAGGATGCCGTCGAGACGTGGCATAACAAAGCCAGGGACAAGGCGGTTATCGATTACAGCTTCCATTTGCAAATTGTCGAAATGACAGAAAGTGTTTTAAAAGAGCTCCCGGTTATCTCTAAGGAGGAGGGCATTACTTCCTTTAAGGTTTTCATGGCATACAAAAATCAATTCCAGGCAGATGATGAGACATTATTCAAGACGTTAGTAACGGCAAAGGAACTAGGAGCCTTGGTAATGGTTCATGCAGAAAATGGCGATGTTATCGACTATTTGGTCAAAAAGGCGCTTGAGGAAGGGAATACAGAGCCGATTTTTCATGCACTCACAAGACCTCCGGAGGCGGAAGGTGAGGCGACAGGAAGAGCGGCAACATTGACAGGTCTTGCTGATTCACAATTATACGTTGTTCATGTGTCCTGTGAGGATGCGGCAAAGAGAATTGCCGAGGCTCGTGCGAAAGGAATTGATATATGGGGAGAGACATGTCCGCAGTATTTAGTGCTTGATCAATCCTATTTGGAGAAGCCTGATTTTGAGGGGGCGAAATATGTCTGGTCGCCGCCGCTTCGGGAGAAATGGAATCAGGAAAGCCTGTGGAACGCACTGAAATCCGGTCAATTGCAAACTATCGGCTCTGACCAATGCTCCTTTGATTTTAACGGGCAGAAGGATCTCGGAAAGAGTGACTTCTCGAAGATACCAAATGGGGGTCCGCTGATTGAGGACCGGGTGAGCATTCTTTATTCAGAGGGAGTCGAGAAAGGAAGAATCAGCCTTAATCAATTCGTTGACCTCGTTTCAACAAAGGCAGCAAAGCTATTTGGTCTCTATCCAAAGAAAGGGACTATCGCTGTCGGTGCAGATGCGGACCTTGTCCTCTTCGACCCGAATAAAGAGAGAGTGCTGTCTGCCAAAACCCATCATATGGCCGTTGATTATAATCCGTTTGAAGGAATGAAGGTTAAAGGGGAGCCTGTCACGGTGTTATCACGTGGAGACTATATCATTAAGGATAAGGAATTCGTCGCAGAGCCTGGCCGAGGCCAATACATTAAGCGGGCGAACTATAATGAAGCGCTAGTTCAGAAGGAGGACGCTGTTCCGTCTAATTAAAAAATGAATAAAGGGTGGGTGCCTTAATGGAAAAGAAGCCAAATTATTTAAAGTCTCCAGATTTGCTGCCTATTAGTTATGAGAATCGAAAGATCGGGCCATTTGGCTTTGCGGTCATATGGGTCGGAATGGCGATTGTGCTTGCTGCGTTTGCCATCGGCGGGGGTGGAATCATTCAGCTTCCGCTTGGGACGGTTATTCTGGCAACTGTTATTGGGTCTGTCGCCATTGGGATTTTAATGACAATCATTGGGGATATTGGCGTTGAACATGGACTGTCTTTTCCTGTTTATATGAGAGCACCCTTTGGGACCATCGGAACGCATATCCCATCTATTGTCCGGGGGATAACGGCTTCTTGCTGGTTCGGGATTAACACGTATTTTGGCTCAACAGCCATCAATGCTGTGCTGAACCTTTTGTTTGGCTTTGATAACTGGATTCTTTGCTTTCTGTTATTCACGGTCTTCCAGTTGGTCAATACCGCAATGGGAATCAAATCAATTGAACGGTTTGCGGATCTTGCTGCCCCAATTATTATCCTTATCTCCTGCTGGATGTATATTACGCTTGCTGATAAGGCGGCTAGTGCCGGCAAGGATATTTGGTCATGGGTGGAAAGCCCGGCTGCCGGGGGCTCCGCCTTTACGGCCTTCATGATTGTCGTTATGGCCAATATGGGCTTCTGGGCGACTCTCGCTGCTGATATGCCATCATTGTCCAGGTTTTTTAAAGCCCCAAGACATGAACGCAGCTGGTTTAAGCGCAATAAGACGCAGCTTCTCGGAAGTATTGTCGTGATGCCAATCTTTAATACACTCATGATTGTCATAGGGGCCGTATCTTACATGGCTGTTGGTACGTCAGATCCGATTATTGCCTTGCAGGAATCAGCGGGCGGCATCGTACTTGGTGTCCTTTTGTTGATGATTGTGCTGGCGCAGTGGTCGACTAATACATCGGCAAATGTCATTCCGGCCGCAACAATCTTCTCTAATGTCGGCGGACCAAAAGTGCCTTTTTGGGTAGGCGTTATTATTGCCGGTATGATTGGGATTGTGGCACAGCCATGGAGCCTGTTTGAAGTGTTGAACTCTGCCTTGCTCATCATCGGTGGAATCCTGACCGCCATTGTCGGTATCCTGTTTGCCGATTATTATTTGCTTCGCAAGAGACGTGTCCATGTCACGGACCTCTATGAATTAGAAGGTCAATTTAAGTATTGGAAAGGAATCAATTTTGCCGGGTTCATTGCCTGGATTATCGGCGGAGGCATTGCAAACGTGCTTTCGGCCTATTCCTCGCTTGTCGGGTTTGCCTGCGGGGCCTTCCTTTATTATGTACTCGCTAAATATTGGTGGTTCAAGATGTATCCGCAAGCGGAAATTGAAGATCCGAGTGATGAGAAGTTTCTTGGAATTACAGCCGGAAGGGATTGGGAAATCAGTGAAGCTGACCCTGATCCGCCCCTGGGGGCAAAAGCAGTTCCGGAGTAAGCATGATGGGAGGATTATACATGTCAGATTATGCAAAGTATGTAGAGGAACGCAAACGAATTGATTCATTTCTTGCACAGGGCTTCACGATTCAGCGGGTAACGGAGAACCTGGACGGGGCATATGTGGAATTTACAAAACGAGAAGATGCCGGAGGAGCATATGAAAAGCATATACTCCATATCATCACCCCGGATGCAAGGAAATATTTCTCCGTCAAGCTGATGGAGAGTCAAGCGAAAACCAGCACAGTTCAGAATTAAGTCTTCGTCATTTTCATAAAGGAGCGTGGCGCTAGAGTGGAAGGACAAAAACTATTAATCAATGGAAAGAGATTAAAAGAGACATTGGAGAAATTCGCGGAATTCGGCAAGACGGAGAACAATGGCGTCACCCGCTTATCTCTGTCAGAGGAGGACCGTCTGGCCCGCCATTACTTGCGGAATTGCTGCGAAAAGCTTGGGTTAACGGTTACATATGATGACCTCGGAAATATGTACGCAACCCTTGAAGGGACAGAAGGAGGACCGCCAATAGTAATGGGTTCTCATCTGGATTCTGTCAAAAGGGGCGGCCGATTTGATGGAGTGCTTGGTGTGGCGGCGGGGCTTGAGGTTGTGAGGACCCTTGTAGAAAATGATATAAAACCGCGCTATCCAATCACCATTGTCAATTTCACGAATGAAGAAGGAGCCCGATTCGAGCCGTCTATGATGGCCTCAGGTATCCTGTCAGGAAAATTTGATAAAGAGATTATGTTTGAAAAGAAGGATGTGAATGGAACGACTTTTGGCGAAGCATTAAAGGCCATTGGCTATGACGGGGATGAAAAAGAGCGTTTGAAGGAGGGCAGAGCTTTCCTAGAACTGCATATTGAACAAGGCCCTATCTTGGAGCAGGAATCAATCTCCGTTGGCATTGTCGGCTGTGTTGTCGGCATGGTCTGTTATGAATGGACGATTAAGGGAGAGGCTGATCATGCCGGAACAACTCCTATGGCCATGCGGAAGGATGCCTTGTTTACTGCGAATGATATCATCACTGCTATCAGGGAGCAGCTCGGAAATCTCGATGCCGAACTCGTCTATACGATGGGCAGAATGACTGTTCACCCGAATATTCATACCGTCATTCCGGATTCCGTTATCTTCTCTTTAGAGGCCAGACATAAAGATCCAGCCGTAATGGCGAAGGTAGAAGACATCATAAGAAATGTAGGAAAAAGCTTTGACCAGCAAGATTGTCAGGTTGGAATTAAAAAGCTATGGGGCCGGGACACTGTCATGTTTGATGAGCAGTTATGTGGCACGCTTGAAAAAGCGGCTCAAACTCTCGGAATCTCTTCCAAGCAGATGGTGAGCGGAGCCGGACATGATGCCCAGTTCATCGCCTCTTATATCCCAACGGCCATGGTGTTCGTACCCAGTGAAAACGGCAAGAGCCATACCGAGGTTGAACGGACATCCTGGGAGGAATGTGAAAACGGGGTAAATGTCCTGCTTGAAGCGGTTATGGAGCTGCAATCCATTTAATGAACGCAGTGCCGGACAAATAAATGTATGTATAAATCCGGGTAGAAATTTACGGAAAAAGAGAGACTAGGAGGGAGCACATGTCAATGATTAAAGAGGAAACACTCGTGTTGAAGAATTATATAAATGGGGAATGGGTCGACCCGAGCGGAGCGAATTCCATTGATGTACCGAATCCAGCAACAGGTGAAGTTCTGGCAAAGGTGCCAATCTCAACGGCAGAGGATGTCGATAAGGCCGTGGCTGCGGCAAAGGAAGCCTTTAAGGAGTGGCGTTATGTTCCCGTGCCAAAGCGGGCGAGGATTCTTTATAAATTTCATTATCTATTGACAGAGCACCATGAGGAACTCGCGAGATTGGTTGTTTCTGAGAATGGGAAGGCTTACAAGGAAGCATACGGGGAGGTTCAAAGAGGGATTGAGTGTGTTGAGTTTGCCGCTGGTGCGCCAACCTTAATGATGGGAGAAACATTATCCTCAATTGCTGAAGAGATCGACTCTGAGATGTTCCGTTATCCGCATGGGGTCGTTGGCGGAATCGCGCCTTTCAACTTCCCGATGATGGTTCCGCTCTGGATGTTCCCGCTCGCTATTGCATGCGGAAATACATTTATCTTAAAGCCGTCTGAACGAACGCCTATGCTTGCGAATCGTCTCGCAGAGCTGTTCACAGAGGCAGGTGCGCCGAAGGGCGTGCTGAATGTCGTACATGGGGCTCATGATGTTGTAAATGGTCTTCTCGACCATGAGGATGTCAAGGCTATTTCATTCGTCGGATCGCAGCCGGTCGCCAAATATGTCTACAGCCGCGCAGCAGCAAATGGTAAACGGGTGCAGGCTTTATCCGGTGCGAAAAACCATCATATTGTCATGCCCGATGCTGATATAAAAAAGGCTGCCGGAAATATTATCAGCTCAGCATTCGGAAGCGCTGGCCAGCGCTGTATGGCCTGCAGTGCGGTTGTCGTGGTTGGTGAAGGACAAGACTTTGTCAAGGAGCTGAAAAAGCAGGCAGATGAATTGGTCGTTGGAAACGGATTGGAGGAGGATGTCCTCTTAACACCAGTAATCCGGGAATCACAAAAGGAGAAATTACTCAGCTATATTGATAAAGGTCTGGAAGAGGGCGCTAAATTAATCCGGGATGGCAGGGAAGGGACAGATGAGCTGAAGGAAGGATATTTCATGGGCCCGACCATCTTTGACCATGTGAAGCCGGAGATGACAATTGCCAAGGAAGAAATGTTCGGACCTGTCCTAAGTCTGCTCAGGGCGGAATCACTTGATGAAGGACTGGAGTTCATTCGGAAATCACGTTATGGGAATGGAGCAACTATTTATACGAAGGATGCCAGGGCTGTCAGGCAATTCCGGGAAGAGGCAGATGCAGGCATGCTTGGCATTAATGTCGGTGTTCCGGCGACAATGGCCTTTTTCCCTTTCTCCGGCTGGAAGGATTCTTTTTATGGAGATCTCCATGTAAATGGGAAGGACGGCGTCAATTTCTATACACGCAAGAAAATGATCACTTCACGGTTTGACTATTAAGCGGACAGGGGGATGAATCATGACGGAAGTGAAGGAAGAGACAGGTTTGCTGGCTAAGGATGCGGAATATGTATGGCATTCGATGAAGCCGTATAGTCCGGATTCTACCGTGATTGCCGACAAGGCAAAGGGCTGCTGGGTGACGGATGCTGATGGAAACCGGCTGCTCGATGCAATGGCAGGCCTTTGGTGTGTCAATATTGGATATGGCCGGGAGGAATTGGCGGAAGCAGCCTATGAGCAATTGAAACGCCTGGCTTATTTTCCGCTCAGCCAAAGCCATGCACCGGCAATTGCACTGGCGGAGAAGTTAAACGAGATGCTTGGCGGTGATTATGTCGTTTTCTTCTCTAACAGCGGATCGGAGGCGAACGAGGCAGCCTTCAAGATTGCTAGGCAATATCATCAGCAAAAGGGAGAACATGGGCGCTACAAATTCATCTCCCGCTACCGTTCCTACCATGGCAACTCCATGGGCGCTCTGGCTGCAACCGGCCAGGCACAGCGCAAATATAAATATGAACCGCTTGCCCCGGGCTTTATTCACGTAGCTCCGCCCGATACGTACCGTTCACCAGAAATAGCGGACACCAAGCCGCAGGAACTTCAATCCGTACAGGAAATGGACCGAGTTATGACATGGGAGCTCGGGGAAACAATCGCCGGTGTTATCATGGAGCCAATCATCACTGGAGGCGGGGTCATTATGCCGCCTGACGGTTATATGGCAGGCGTCAAGGAAGTCTGTGAGAAGCATGGGGCCTTGCTGATTGTCGATGAAGTAATCTGCGGCTTCGGCAGGACAGGAGAACCATTTGGCTTCATGAACTATGGGGTGAAGCCGGACATCATCACAATGGCGAAGGGAATCACGAGCGCTTATCTGCCTTTATCAGCGACAGCTGTTCGAAAGGAAATCTATGAAGCCTTCAAGGGAACGGATGAATATGATTATTTCAGACACGTCAATACATTCGGCGGAAATCCAGCCGCCTGTGCGCTGGCGCTAAAGAATCTTGAAATCATGGAACAGGAGGGCATGTACGACCGCTCGAAAAAGCTAGGAAAACAATTAAGGGAAGACCTCGCAGGAGCAATCGGCGAACATCCTAATGTCGGCAGTATCCGCGGCAAAGGTCTTCTCATCGGAATCGAACTTGTAAAAGATAAGGAAACGAAAGAACCACTCGACATTAAGCATGTCAATCAAATTATTGCCGGATGCAAGAAAAAAGGTGTGTTGATTGGGAAGAATGGAGCAACGGTTGCGGGGTTCAATAATGTATTAACCTTGGCGCCGCCGCTTTGTGTGAGTGAAGAGGAGCTTGGGTTGATCGTGAGGGTAATTTCGGAGGAAATCGCCAACATATAGAATGGTTTAGTCACTTAAGAGCCCGCATATGAGGGTTCTTTTTTTTAGGTTTAACTGATGCTGTATAAATGAACTCCTCCGTCAGAAACTAACTCTGTCACGAAAGGGGGAGAACATCTCATGAAATACGGTTATATCGGCCCAGGCATGCATTCAGGGCAGATTGAGCAGAAAAAAGGGCGCTATGTAACGGGTTTTGCTGTCGGCATCCTCTATTCCGATG
>NZ_JBJEFJ010000003.1:0-22021 GCF_051873915.1 Pradoshia sp. | reverse complement strand
TCAGCTTGTTTGTTTTGACTCTTGAAGGGTGGAGGAGCTCTCATCTTTGAGCGAATTTATTGCGAATTCTCGGTTTAAGGGCGAACGGCAAAATTTATTGGCGAAAGAAATAGCTTATGGGCGGAATTTCTGCGGTATGGGCGGTTCTTTCTCTATATGGGCGAAAATTTTAACGTATGAGCGATTCCAGTCTCGCATTAAAAACAGTAAAGAGACGAAGAATTCCTTTCCCCGTCTCTTCCTATTGCTCATCCCTTGAACTTCTTCCAGTTCAGGTCGCTTTCATTTAACAGCTCTTCAAAGCTTTTGTTCTTTTCTCTGCGCTTGCGCTCTTCACGCTTCTGTCGCTCCGCCTCTTCCTGGCGTTTCTTTTCAGCCTCTTCCCATTCACCCTTCTTCTGACGCAGTTTCCCTAATACATCATCATTGAGCAGGTCGCCAAGATGAAGGCTCGTATCCTCTTGTTTGGCAGCCGGTTTTCGCTGCGATTGTTTTTTTCTTGCCATAATGCTGTTCTTACTCCTTTTTTCTTACAGTATATCATTCTATGCCTTGTTATTTTATCAGATTGGACCGCACGTTAAAACTCCTTATTCATATAGATAAGGTATGAATAATTAAAGGAGATGAACAGCGGATGGGCAGGGAATTTGATCGATTATTTGATGAGTGGGCACCTACCTATGACGAGACAGTTTCAGGCGTTGACCCTGAGTATGCAGAAGTGTTCATGCATTATGAGGATATCTTGAATGCCGTCAGCTCGAGGTCAAGCGGCCACGTTCTTGAGTATGGTGTGGGCACCGGCAATTTGACTGAAAAGCTATTAAAGAAAGCAGAGCTGATTACGGGTGTGGAGCCTTCTGCTGTGATGCGGAAGATTGCCAGCACTAAATTACCTTCTGTTCCTGTCATAGACGGCGATTTCTTGCATATCCCTCAAACAGACCAGCCAATAGACACCATTGTAAGTACTTATGCCTTTCATCACTTAACAGACGACGAGAAGGAGCAGGCCATCGCCCTTTACTCATCGGTATTGGCACCAGGCGGGAAAATCATCTTCGCCGATACGATGTTCCCATCCAAGGAAGCCCTGCTTAAAACCATTCATAAAGCAGACGCGGTTCATTACGATAGACTGGCCGAGGATTTGCGAACAGAATATTATACGACGATTCCTTTTCTGCAATCTGTGCTGGAAAAGCATCATTTCCGCGCTACCTTCCAGCAGCTCAATCCATTCGTCTGGCTGATGGAAGCGGTCAAACAATCATAAACTGTTCACTTAGATTCCTTTCTTTTCATTCTCATCTTCAGTTTGATTATTTTCTTTCTCTTAAGGAATGATAAACTATTGCTATATAGAAAGAATCGGAGGGATCTCATATGAAGAAAAAGAAAAAGTGGCTCGCTCTTGCGGGAGGAGTCGCTGCTTACATAACCGGGGTTGGTCTCTTCGCCTCCAGCCAAATCATGTACATGAAGAAAAAAGAGATTGATTTCGTTTTAGACCGGGAAGTACAGGCTGGCCGCTATGACCCAGAGACATTCAAAAACATCCCTCAGGAGGAAAAATGGATTCAATCGAAGCATGGCTATCGCCTGCACACCCTCTTCGCCGAACCAAATCCAGGTTCGAAAAAGTGGATGATTTTCGTTCACGGCATCACCGAGAATAAATATAACTCGATTCGCTTCCTTCGCCTATTCACGAAAAGAGGCTTCAATGCCGTGATTTATGACCACCGCCGCCACGGCCAGTCAGAAGGAAAGACGAGCAGCTATGGCTTTTATGAAAAGGATGACCTTCAGTCAGTCATCCAACAGTTAAAGGCAGATAAAGGAGACGATATCCTTATCGGGATTCACGGTGAATCAATGGGTGCCGCCACCCTCCTGCTATATGGAGGAATGAAACCAAAGGGAGCTGATTTCTACATAGCTGATTGCCCGTTCTCCGAATTCTCCGAACAGGTCGCCCATTTAATTAAACGGAATTACCATCTGCCGAAATGGATGATTCTTCCCTTTGGCGATTGGTGGCTGAAACGGCGGGACGGCTATTCCTTAAAGGAAGTGTCTCCGTTAAAGGCAGTCGAAAATATTGACGAGCCTGTCCTATTTATCCACACCTTAGAGGATACCTTTATTCCGCCCACTATGAGTGAGGAGCTTTACGAGCACAAAAAAGGGCCTAAGCAATTAGTCCTTCTCGAGAAGGGCGCCCATGCTCAAGCCTTCAACACCAATCCAGAGGAGTACGAAAAAGCGATAGACTCCTTTTTGGATACATATGTCCCCCGCGCCTAGTGTGCGGGTTTCCTTATTTCCTTTTTTGCCCCTGTAATCGATAAGAACACAATAAAGAAAATCATAAGGGCTATGCCTGCTAATTGCCACACCCGTATGATTGTTCCGAACCAACAGACAGAGATCAACATGGAGGTTAACGGTTCAACGCTTGATAATACACTCGTTTCCACAGCCGAAATATAATGTAAGCTCATTAAAAACAGGACAAACGCAGTTGTACTAAGAAAGACTAACGCAAGCATCATCAAGAGAATCACCGGCTCCTTTAATAGCTGCCATTCATCCGATGTCCAAATACGACCGATGAAGGCTAGAACCGCACCTCCTATAACCATCCCCCAAGCAACGATTTGCAGTACACCCCATTTTGCCATAAGCCGCTTCGGATATAAGGTGTAAAACGCATAGGCAAGCCCGAGCACAACTCCCCATATCAAAGCTGTTTTACTCACTAGCAGCGATGACAGCGACCCATTCGTTAATAGTAAAAACAATCCGAATAGCGTTCCCGCAATCCCAATCACCTGATTTTTTTGAGGCCATGCTTTATAAGCAGCCGATAGATAGACGATAATAAAAATCGGCGCTAAAAATTGCAATAAAGTCGCAACAATAGCGTTACTTTCATCGATTGTACGAACAAAGGAGTAACTGAAAAGAGCCATACCAAGAACAGCAAATAAAAGCAGCTGCAAACGCCACGTTCGTTCCTTCCAGATCGCCAAAACCGATTTCCTTTGAACATGCATTACCGTTAAAATAATTATTCCCGCAGTCATTAATCGAATGGAAAGCATAAATATAACCGTCATTTCGGTATTATGCAGCAGCCATTCCATCATTGGACCCGTCGCTCCCCAAAACACCGAGCCAATGACAATCATCAAAATTCCTTTTAAACGTTCCACCAAAATCATCCTTCACCTATGTACAATCAAACCTATGCTGACAATACTCTCAGCGGAGAATATTATAGCATGATAAAAAAAGACAACCTAGCAGTCTTTTTAATAATTTTGGATGGATGAATGGTGTTTCAAACCAATATATAGCTAAATGCCCCATTCTTTAGTTTCGTGATTACACCCTTATCTATCAGACTATCTGTTATATATGTATAAAGAAAGTGATAATACCAAATGAAATATTCTTCAAAGGTAGTTTTGTTCTCGTACGTCGATAGATTGTGCGCTTCAATAAGCGCCGTCCTTTCCTTTTCCAACACGTGAATTAAATCCTCTGTTAGAATACGAGCCACGTTGATCAATAATTTATAATCTTCATTTGTTATAAGAGGGACCATTACATGATCATTCATCAGATGAATTTTTTCCATTCCCTTTGTCATAATTGAATCAATCTCGACTCCGGTTCTTATCCTCTTGATTAATTGACCTTCGTTTGAGATATGCAGCTCACTTTTTATTTCTTCATCATTCATCGTAATAAAATTCTTCGTACTATACCGGTCATTCCCATACATACATAAAGAAAAGTCACCGAAACCTTTACAATGATTCCCATAGATTCCAAAGGGTTCTTTTACAGCCGATGTTTTTTGCATTAACGAAAAATAATACCTGCTGCCATTTCGGCTTGGACGCTCACTTTGCAAAAAGTATTTCTCTACATAATCAATTTGGATAAAGTCTAGCATAACTCCGCTAATAATAAAGAAAGACAGCTCCTCAAATTGATAGGCGGCCAATGATTCTATTAGGCCTGTCTTTGTCCGAATTTCATCAAGATGATCAACTATTAATTTCTCTATCTTGCTGCCCGCCACTTTGCTGAGTCGATAAAATTCATCGCCTTCTTTTTGGGTAATGCAAGGAAAGGATAATACATATTCTCTCCCCTCTTCCTTAATAAGCCCTTCTCTCACCAGTTCATCTATTCTTAATTCAAACTCTCGCTCACTAATACCTAAATGACTCATTATTTCTTCTATCTGAATTTGATGATGCAATAAGACACAGAGTTTATTAAGATAACCGTCAGAAAAATCGACCGATGGAAAATGATTGCCTTTAGAAATGATTTTATTTTCAAAATCACCAGCTGATATAAAGTTATACAATTTACTCACTTTCAGTCCCCTTTAATAAATTCAATCGAACCCGTACACTTCGAAGATTTATACCGCCTGATAGCCACTCGGAAGACTACTAAAACCTTACAAAACATAAATCAATCCAGCCACACCAAAAGAAACCAGCCCAACCAAACCGGAAATCATCGCTGTCTTTAAGCGGAAATTTCGTTCTTCTTTCGTTTCAACATGAAAATTTGCCCTATATTGCCGTCCATCCGTCCACGCTCCTATCGAAATACCCGAAATGAAGAAACCGATGGCACCAATAATCAAGAACACTGTCAATGGTTTGCCCCCTTACCGCTAATAAAGCCGCAAACATCTAATCTTCCTTGTTTGCGGCTTCCAGAGTATCCTATTCCTCTATCTTATTCATCGAGGTCTTCAATGCCCCCTGCTGGTCAAGATAAATATCCAAGAATGTTCCATCTGTAAATTTCATCACGACCGCCATATCTGTCACTACGATTTCTTCGACCGTGCGCCCTTGTATTTTTTCGGGCGTCACCTGGAACCTATTCATTTCCATGATTACAATCCCTTTCCCTTGAGCTTATCCTCATTTGCGCTAGTATAAATCGGCCACCACCAAAACTTCGCTCCTTGGCAAACGACAAAACGATCAACCCACAATTCAAAGTTAGATTCCAATGGTCTCGCTTCATCAAATTGGTCGATATGTCCTTTCCAGAAGAGGTAGTTCCCCTCATTTTGTGAAATACATGTTGAATGGATGACGATATTATCTTGATAAATATAGGCGATATCATAACAGCCCTCATATTCATCATATCCTTGATTGTACTCGATGATTTCTTCCAGGCTGTACAAATCTACCTCTCCTCCGTATTCCACATCGTCAAACAAAGAGCATCCATTCGTGATTTTCAAGAATTCTTTATAATCCTTTGGCAGAATGTATCCGGTCTCCGACTCAAATTGTGCTATTTCTGCATCGGTAGCTGGCGGATTGAATGTGCATGTGGCATTGTATACATGCCCCTCTTCCGTTTGCACTTGAATGACCTTCCCGCCATCAAATCTTTTCTTTAGAGAAGAGATTGTCTGCTTCACCCTATCCCCCGGCGGCCTTTCCATTTACACATTCACCTTCCGCCCAGCATGCTCCTCCATAAACGCCAGGATCTGTCTGAAGACGGCTATCTCGTTTTCTTTCTTCGCAAATCCATGCCCCTCATCCTCCATGACGATGTAGGTAATGTCTCGGCCCTTTTCTTTCAGTGCTTCGACGATTTGGTCGGATTCAGCCTGAACGACACGCGGGTCATTCGCTCCTTGCACAACGAGCATTGGCTTCGTCATTTGGTCAACATAGGTGCTTGGGGAGTATTCTATCAGCTTCTCACGGTCTTTTTCCGGATGTCCTACCCATGCATCCATGACAGGCTTCCAATCTTCAGGGACAGAGCTGATGAAGGAGAATAGATTGGACGGCCCGCATACATCAATGACGGCCTTGAAATAATCAGCATGACGCCCGTGTAAGAGCAAGCTCATATAACCGCCATAGCTTCCACCCATCACGATAAATTCACCTTTCGATCCATAGCCCTGTTCGATGAGCCAATCAAGGCCGGCAATATGATCAAGGCGAGGTCCTGCTCCCCATGCCCGTTCAACCATTTTGGTAAAAGCTAAACCATATCCAGTGGAGCCGCGGAAATTCGGTGCGAAGATGCTATAGCCATTGCTTAAGAAATATTGGAAGATAGCATTAAATGATTTTCGTTCTGCGTGCTGCGGTCCCCCGTGCGGCCACAGGATAATTTCTCCTTTATCATGCTCTTCCTTCGGCTGATAAAATAAAGCCTCTATCTCCAATCCATCAAAGGATGGATAGGTCACGACCTTCGGAGCGATAAAATCCTCCTCTGCCACGCCGGCCATCTTGTTTCGAGTAAGCTGCACCCATTCCCCTTGCTCACGTTTATAAATGTTTCCGAGCTTTGTTGAGCCTCGGCCCAAAAGATAAAGGCTGCCTGACTTAGCGACGACTAGCTTCCCAATCAAATCACATGGAATCTCTATTCTCTCCCATGTGCCATCCTCTAAATGATAGGCATACAGTCTATCCTCCACGCCCTTTTCAGCTATGATATAAAGGATTTGGTTTTCCTTATCATACGTCAGAGTCGTGAATCCCTCTTTTGACACTTCCTTCACCTTCGTAAATGTCTTTGTCTCTAGATCAAATTTGGCAAGGTACGAGAAATCTGCCTCATAGTCTGTTACGAGATATACTTCTGTCGGTGAGACAAGCACAGCAAAGCTAACGGTATGTTCTTGATCGGTTGGAGGCGTCAATAAAATCTCTTCATCCCCAACCTTTGCATAGTAAAGGGAATTTGTATTGGTGAAGTGCTTGGAATAAAGGATGGTTGTTTCATCCTCACTCACTTCAGCTATGTATGTAGCACCGCCGCTTCCCTCAAGCACGGTCGTCTCCTCGCCGGTACGGAGGTCTAAACAATAGCTGTTAAGGTAGCTCGGATTTCCTTTCGAGGAGGTATAGTATAGACGCTCTCCATCCTTGGATAATAGCGGATTGAAATTACGGGTGCTTTCCTGATAGACGACTTGCTTTAATGCTCCCCCATGCGGCTTAAGCGCATAAAACTGGGTATTCTCATCACCATCCTGATCAAAGCCGGCAATTACGAATCTGCCTTCTTTGTCATACAGCAAACCTTCGCTTGGCTGATCATTAAATGTCAGCCGGTACGGAAATGCATTCGGTAAATCCATGCCCCAAAGATTGTATTTCCCGCTGAAGTTTGAACAGAACAAGAGCTGTTTTTCATCTGGACTGACAGCAAAATCGATAATCGATATAGACTGAAGCAATTCTTCTACATCTGGCTTTGGAAATGTGAACATATAACTCCCCCTCATCCTTTTCCTTACATCATATCAAAATCCCCTAAATATTTACTTATATTTTTTAGAATTTTCTCATCTTTTTTGTTACTAGTTAAACCTGGTTAAAAAGGGGCGTTAGATGGACATTCTTTTCCTCCCGCCCATAAACTGACATTATTCTCTCCAACTAAACGTTTAGTTCCGTCGTTTCTTGATGCAATCTACCTCTATACGATGGCTCCTAAGCTCCATAGACAAGTCCTTCTATCCTTGCTAAACTCTTATCAACAATTGGGATTATATGTAAAAATATGTCTCGCTAAATTCATACATCCTGGATATTCCTTCAATCCATTAAAAAACGGAAGGTGATTAGTGTATGAAAAAAGCAAGCCTTATCGTCATCAGCTTAACCCTGCTGTTCCTGTCATCCATCACTCTCCCTCACGCCGCTAATGCCAAGGCTCCCTCCACGGTTAACGCGCGAATCATGACCTACAATATCCACGCCGGAATCGGCTCAGATGGGCAGTATGACCGCGGCAGAATTGCCAAGGAAATCAAAATCTCGCATGCTGACATTATTGCCCTGCAGGAGGTTGACGTCCATTGGGGCAGCCGAAGCAATCATGAGAATATGATCAAGGAGCTCGCTGAGGAATTAAACATGTTCTACTTCTTTGCCCCCATCTATGATTTCGACCCTCTAAACACAGGCGAGCCGAGAAGGCAATACGGCGTTGCGGTTCTGAGCAAATACCCAATCTTAAAGACTGAAAATCACTCCATCACTAGACTATCAACGCAAGACCCTGACCCATCTCCCGAACCAGCCCCAGGATTTCTAGAAGTGCTGCTTAATGTCAAAGGAGCTAAGCTATCCTTCTATGTCACCCATCTCGATTTCCGCCCTGACCCGTCCGTCCGGCAAATGCAGGTTCACGATATGCTTGAAATCATGTCTCATTCAAAGGGTGCTTCTATTCTAGCCGGCGACATGAACGCCGCGCCAGATGCTCCTGAGCTTGCCCCCTTATTTGCCCAATTTCAGGATGCCTGGGATGAAATCCATACTGAGCACGGGTTTACGTTTCCTGCTATAGCCCCTAACATCCGGATTGATTATTTACTTGCAAGCCGGCAAATAACCGTCAAACAGGCAAATGTCCTTTCAACACTTGCCTCTGACCATCTGCCCGTCATCGCTGACATTTCCCTTAAAAAGGGCAAAAAATAAATCAAAAGGAGAGAAAACGCCATGAAGAAAGCGCTTACTTTTCTATTTGCTATCAGCCTCCTATTCTCTTTTACCGTTCCAAGTACGACGGGCTCAGCAGCAAAGCCTGGATGGAAGGACGGAAAGATTGCCAAAGGCTGGATCCAAAGTAAAATGAAACGAATGACGACCGAAGAGAAGGTCGGCCAGCTCTTCATGATTCATGTATATGGACAAACCCCGACAGACCCGGCCTATGAAGAAATGAACCTATCCAATAATCGCGGGGTGAAAAACTTCAAGGAAGCGATTGAAAAATATCATATTGGCGGTGTGATTTATTTTAACTGGACCGATAACATCCTGACACCCTTGAATGCCCGGCAAACCCTTTCCTTGTCTAATGGCATTCAGCGGATTGCCATGAAGCAGAGAATGGAAATCCCCTTGCTCATTTCAACGGACCAAGAGGGCGGTGTGGTGGCACGAGTGACCGAGCCCGCAACCGTCTTCCCAGGGAATATGGCCTTAGGAGCAGCCAGGTCGGTGCCAAATGCATATGACTCCGCCAAAATCATGGGTCTTGAACTGAAGAGCCTAGGCATCAATATGGATCTCGCGCCCACTCTTGATGTGAATGTCAATCCGGAGAATCCGGTCATTGGGGTTCGTTCCTTTGCCGAGAACGCTGACTTAGCCGCAGCACTCGGAGCAGCCCAGGTAACCGGGTATCAAAAATCACATGTTGCCGCAACGGCCAAGCACTTCCCGGGGCATGGGGATACAAATGTGGACTCTCATTACGGTCTCCCAATCATCGACCATGACCTGGAAACCTTGCATAATGTTGACCTTAAACCGTTTAAGGCCGCCATCAAGGCTGGCATTGATGCGATTATGCCCGGTCATATCGTTGTCCCGGCATTAGATGATTCCGGGCTTCCTGCGACACTCTCTAAACCGATTCTGACGGACCTTCTGCGCAAAGAGATGAAATTCAACGGCGTGATCATAACGGATAGTTTAGGCATGTCAGGAGCCAATGTCGTGCCGCCTGACCGGGTCGCTGTGGAGGCCTTCAAAGCCGGTGCAGATATCCTCCTTAACCCGCCAAATGTCCCTGTCGCCTATGAAGCTGTATTAAATGCCGTGAAATCTGGTGAAATCTCAAAGAAACGATTAGAGCAATCTGTATACCGGATTCTAGAATTGAAGTTTAAGAGAGGCCTATTCCATCAACCGACCATGCCAGAGGATGCCATCAACCAGATTGGACTTCCAGAAAATCTGGATAAAGCAGATAAAATCACGGAATCAAGCATTACATTGGTGAAAAATGACCAGTCTGCCCTTCCCCTCAACCAAGAGGAATCCGTCTTTATAACCGGACCGAGCACGGGGAATCCTTCCATGCTTTCACAAATGCTTGAACAGAAAGGCTTTGATTCACGCGTCTATGAAACGAGCGCAAGCCCGACAGCCTCACAAATTGCTGAAGCTGTCTCCCGCTCACAAAATGCGGACAGCATCATCATCACCGCCTACACAGCCAATACCAACACTGCCCAGCAGCAATTAGTGAAGCAGCTCGAGCAAACGGGCAAGAAAATCATCGTTGCCTCTATGCGAAATCCATATGATATTCTGGCTTTTCCTGAAGTAGATGCGAATATCCTGACTTATGGCTTCCGTCCGGTTTCCGTCAAAGCGTTGGCAAAAGCATTAAGCGGCGAATTATCGCCGAGCGGTAAGCTCCCTGTCACCATTCCCGGCATGTACCCATATGGCCATGGACTATCCTACTAATCTATGAATGAGGTGAGAATATGAAAAAGCTGTTGTTTCTTCTCTTCGCCTGTCTTTTGATGCTTTCAGGATTGCTCCCTTCCCCTGCGTCTGCTGAAACCGCCCAAGGTGAATTCCGCGCCTTTTGGGTGGATGCCTTTCATGATGGATTTAAAACAGAGGCCCAAGTGGACCAGTTGATTGAGGATGTGGAGGCCGCCAACGCGAATGCGGTCATTGTGCAGGTTCGCCGAAGAGGCGATGCCTATTTCAACAAAGCGCTGGAGCCGAGGACTCAGGATCCTTCTTTGCAGCAAGACTTTGATGTTTTGGAGGATTTAATTACGAAAGCACATGCAAGGGGCATTGAGGTTCATGCCTGGTTAGCCACTTTGCCGATTTGGAATTCCCTCACCCCGCCTGCAAGCCCTGATCATGTTTTTAACACCCATGGTCCGGCTGCCGAGGGAGACGACTTCTGGCTGATGACGAATAAGGATGGAGCGATGCGCTCCGGGGCAGATTATGTACTTGACCCAGGCCATCCTGATGCATTGGACTATACGGTGGAACAGTATGTGAATGTCGTGAAGCAATACGACGTTGACGGAATTCACCTCGATTTAGCCCGATATATGGGGACAGATTGGGGATATAACCCAACGAGCATCGAGCGCTATCAGGAGGCATTCCAAACAGACACGATACCGGAACCAACTGACCCTGATTGGGCTGATTGGAGAAGGGAGCAAATTAACTCCCTCGTCAGAAAAGTTTATCTAAAGGCGATTGCCGTAAATCCTCATGTCAAGGTATCCTGCGCCACCATCGCTTGGGGAGCAGGTCCAAGAACACAGGAGGAGTACAATAATACCCGCACCATGACCGAGGTGTTCCAGGACTGGCAGGGCTGGCTTCGGGATGAAATTATTGATATAGCTATACCGATGAACTATGACAGAGAACATATTGAGAGCCAGAGACAATGGTATGATCAATGGATTTCCTTCCAGAAGGCCAATCAATTCAACCGGCAGATTGTGGCCGGCCCTGCTGCTTACCTCAATTCAATTGATTCGACACTCGCCCAAACAAGACGCGCCCTCGCACCAGACGCGGAGGGACGCAAGCTTGCCGGGGTGAGCTATTACAGCTATGCGGTCACCGATATGAACAATGAGCCCCGCGGCGCCTTTTTAGATGCTCTTGTGAATGGGACAGAGCAGCAGGCTGCTGTCTTCCCTGAGAAAGCAGCAATCCCTGAAATGAAATGGAAAACAAAGCCGAAAAGCGGTTATTTAATGGGACAAGCAAGGACAATCAAAAAACAGGACCTTTCAGATGCTGTTTTAGAAATAAAGGGAGCAAAAGGATTTAAGAAAACCATTAAGACCGATGGGAACGGCTGGTTCGGCCTCAGCGGCCTAAAGCCTGGGGCCTATGTAATCAAAATCGCTGACAAACAGCATAAATCTCCTGCTTATCCCGTCATCATAAAGGCAGGAAAGGTGCGGAATATGACTGTTATCGGGAAATAAAATAAACGCTGCCGGTATCTATCGGCAGCGTTTATTTCTCTATTATACCCCAATCCTGCATGACATCATCGGATTCAAGTATTGATTTGGGCTTTTCAACTGGAACGTCCGGGCCCCGTCCGTGTAATCAATGATAAGCAGCTCATCCAAGAAAACCTCGTGGTTCGGGTTAATGTAAACCGGATACACATTCGTTTCCCACAGCTTCACACCATCCGGCACCTCACTCTCAACAAACAGATTCCATACACCGCTCATAACGCAGCCGCAGCCTTCCGTTTCATATTTCAGGAGAAAATGTCCTTTTCTTCCTTCGAGCTGCTCGTTCACTTTTTCAATTGCACGCTCTGTCCATGTAATTTCCATTCCACGACCTCCTTCTTCCATGCTTATCTTGCCCTATTGACACAAAAAAGCGGCATTCCGTCTGAATACCGCCATGCCCCCACAAAAAAATGAAAGCGTTTTATCATTAATGCAATTTGGTCGCTCTATGTTTTTCGATTAGGTTCTGTAAGGCTGCAACAGCTTCGTCGCCATTGTATGTGCCTTTATATTTAAAGCCGTGTTCTTCACAATACCGCTGTCCAAGCGCTACAGCATCTTGTTTCGTCATCTCTTTTTTGAGTTCTCCGATGACCATTCCGTATGGTGCTTCATAAATCGTACTATATTTTTCTTTTTCCATTTTATCCTATACCCCTTTTTATTGTGTTATCCCTTGACTAGCCTTCGAGAATCACAGGTAGCGGCATTTTTTCTCTTTATTGCCGATAGTTAACCAGCTTCCTTAAGATAGCATGATCTTACTATAATTATAGTATACTATTATCGGGGATTTTGTCTAATTATAGGATTTTTTCTGCAGATTCCCCCTTTTTGTTCAAATTTCCATTGCGTGACGTCCATTTCCTTCTCATCCTTCTATTCTATGCCGGATTTCCACTATGCTTACCTTGTTTCGCCAATCAATTGGACATCCGTCAATTCCGCATATGGTACGAAATAGATCTCGCCGCCTTCTCCGGCTATATGCAGCTTCCTCGCCTGGTCATTGCAGAAGTGAATGCACCCTTCCACCGACTCGTACCGGCGGGCATTAGTTTTATAATAGGTGATGCGCACAGCTGTCCCGTATTCCATCGCTTCTGCAATGATTTGATTGATCTCCTCTATCTTCTGTTCATCCAGTTCATTTCTCGTTTCATAGCTGTCCTCCTGGGCCCATTCCCGCAGCAGGGAGACATGCTCAGGCAGCATTAATGATGTCCATTTGATTTTCCCTCGGTCCCGAATCATCTGATGTCCCTCCAAACTTATGCTTTATGTCCGCCGACCAATGTACTTCTCTGCTTAGCCGTGCCTGCCGCGGTATAGGAAACAGCCCGCAGGATGGCATCTGATCCATACTTACGGCGCATGCGATCCATAACAAAGCCAAGCTCTCTCCTGCGCCAGCCATCCTGGTCAAAAAGACTAATCTGCATTTCCTGGTCAGGCGTTACATTTGAGAGCGTAATGGATAGCTTCCGAACCGTCTTGCCGGTATAGAATTTCTCAAACAAGAGGAGGCACATTTCATAAATATCCATCGTAATATTGGTCGGCATCTCCCTCGTGATGGAACGGTGAAAGCCGCCGCCGAATTCATCCTTGCTGTAGTAAACGCCAAGGCTGACCGTCCGCCCGGCCATTCCGCTTTGGCGAGTCCTCCTGGCTACCTCTTCGCACATTTCCAATATCACATGCTTAATCTCTTCCCGTTCTTTATAATCGCGCAATAAGACCTGGCCCTTGCCAAAGCTGACCTGCCCTTCCATGATTGGGGCGCCTATATCAGATAAATCAATTCCCCAGGCATGATGGTAAAGCTGATTGCCCATAATACCGAATTTCTTCTCCAGAGCAGCGAGGTCGTAGCGGGCAAGCTGTCCGACTGAGAAAATACCCATCGCATTCAACTTGCGCTCAAGCGGCTTGCCAATTCCCCACATTTCGCTCAGCGGGGAGATTGGCCACAGCTTTGTCTGGACGTCCTCATATCCCCAAGCCGCAATGCCCTTCTTCTTCGCCTCAAGGTCGAGGCACAGCTTTGCCATCAGCATGTTCGGGCCGATGCCCACTGCGCATGGCAGCTGAAACTCCCGGTCAATCTCATCCCGGATTTTCTCCGCAATTTCCCAAACATCTCCCCATAGCCGTCCTGTTCCGTTCACCTTCAGGAAGCTTTCATCCACACTATATGTATGGATGGAGTCCTTCGGTACATACCGATTGAACAATCGACTTATTTCCGTCGAGATTCGCAAATAAGTGGACATACTAGGATTGACCAGTTGAATTCGCGGATCATTCGGAATCTCATACAGCCTTGAACCCGTCTTAATGCCGAATTCCTTCTTCATCTTCGGAGAAGAAGCGAGAACGACTGACCCGCTCCGGTCCGTATTGGCGACCACCGCTAAATAACATTCAAGCGGGTCGAGTCCCATCATCACAGCTGAGCAGCTCGCAAAGAAACTTTTCATATCTATACACATCACATAATCATTTGGCAGCTTGCTATAATCCATCCTAAGACCCTCTTTTTCAAAAACAGAATATATGTTCGCATTCATTATACCCATAATCATAAGCGAATATACGTTCGCATTCAATGGTAATTTATTTACAATTTGTTTCAAAAAACTTCAAGCAGGGCAGAAATTGAATTATATTGGTGAAAGAGAATGTTTTGAAAGAGGGATTGATGATGGGGTATATAATGGAATTACGCAAGATTGTCGGCAGCAGGCCGCTTTTAATGGTTGGGACAGCCGTTCTTGTCCTGGATTCAGAGGACCGGCTCCTGCTGCAGCTCCGCCAAGATAATGGCCATTGGGGGCTGTCAGGAGGATCGCTTGAGTTAATGGAATCATTAGAGGACGCAGCAGGCAGGGAATTGCTTGAAGAGACCGGACTAACCGCAGATAAGTTAGAGTTCTTCGGGCTGTTCTCTGGAGAGGAGTTCCACTATACATACCCGCATGGCGATGAAGTATACAATGTCATTGCCGCCTTTCTTTGCCGAACATATAAGGGGAGACTGAAGCCGCAAACGGAAGAGGTTGCCGCCCTCCGCTTCTTCGCGCTCGATTGTTTGCCGGAGCAAATCAGTCCGCCTGATTTGCCCATCATCAAGCGGTTTATCGAGAAGCACGAATAGCTCACGGCTCATTTCATTATTTTAATATTATAAAAGGATTAAACTAGAAGGACTGCAAATGTGCAATTGACCTCCTGATTGCGCCTCTTTTCGTGCACTTTTAGCAATTATTTGAAATTTCCAAGGAAGCCTATACAAGCTCATTTTTCTAATCTACTATACTAATAAAACACAGGAGGACAAAAAGACATTGCAATGAAGAAAACCATCATCATCATCTCCATCATCCTCGCCCTGGTTATCGCCGGGATTATTGCTGCGAGTTTTTATTTCTACAATGTAGCGGTACAGCGTGCGGAGAAGGATTTCTTGAACTCTGACCCGAACCTTGCTGTCTCGACTCCAAAAACCTTGCAGACAGAGGCAAAAAAATGGGCAAAAGCGGTCAGCTTTGAAGAGGTAGAAATCACCTCCTACGATAACCTTACTCTAGCAGGCTATTATTTACCTGCAGAGAAGGAAACGAATCAAACCGTCATTATTGCACACGGCTACTCAGGTCGGGCCACTGGCATGTTTGCCTATGCGAAGTATTACCATGAGGTGCTTGGCTACAATGTGTTAATGCCCGATGCACGCGGGCATGGAAAGAGCGAGGGCGATTATATCGGCTTCGGCTGGCATGAGCGTAAGGATTATGCCCAGTGGATTGACTATGTGATCGAGCGAAACGGGGATAAGAGCGAAATTGCCCTTCACGGCGTTTCGATGGGAAGCGCGACCGTCATGATGACAAGCGGCGAGGAGCTTCCTGAACAAGTAAAGGCAGTAATCGCAGACTGCGGCTACACATCCGCACTCGATATCCTCAGCTACCAAATGGGCGAAATGTACGGACTGCCAAGCTTCCCGCTGATTCAAAGCACCAGTATGCTGACAAAGCTGCGTGCCGGCTATTCCTTTGAGGAGGCCTCCGCGCTTGAACAAATCAAGAAGACATCCCTGCCGATTTTCTTCATCCACGGTGAAGATGACACCTTTGTACCAGTGGAGATGGTTTATGAGCTGTATGAAGCAGCGAATGGAGAAAAGGAGCTTTACATCGTACCGGGCGCTGAGCATGGCAATGCCTATGATGCAAACCCGGAAACCTATGAGAAAAGAGTGACAGAGTTCTTAAATCAATATATGAATTAACCATCAGGCCGTCCTAAAAGGGCGGCTTTTTCTCTTTGTTTCTAATATTATGTTAAAATAGTATTAAAAAAAGAAAGAAGGAGAAGTTATGAAAAAGCTTTACTATTCTGCTGTTACTTATATGGCCCTCGCGCTAATCAGCGGCGTATTCTTCAGGGAATTCACGAAGCTGAACGGCGTTTATGAAACGACCGCGCTCGGCAAGGTGCATGGCCATCTTTTTTCCTTAGGTTTTCTATTCTTTTTAGCTGCCCTCTTATTTGAAAAAATAAGTGAGATTACAAAGGATGACCTATTCCAATTCTTCTTCATCACCTATCATATCGGACTAGGTGTCTCCACGGCGGCCATGACCGCAAGAGGCGTTCTTTCTGTTCTTGAGCTGAAGGGAAGTCTCGTTTTGTCATCAGGGCTGAATGCCTCTGTCTCAGGAATTTCAGGTATGGGACATATTATCATGTCCATCGGACTCGTTCTTTTTGTCCTGATCCTAAAGAATCGCCTCTTGAAGCCTGCCGCTTAAAACAAAAACCAGGGATGTTCACATTGGAACGTCCCTGGTTTTTTTATCCATATTCTTCTTGAAGGGTTCATCTTTCATTGGGTCTTAGAGTTGATTGGCACGATTATTTTTCTTCCATTCATCACGAATTTCCTTTAAATATTCATTTTTTTGTTTGAATAACTTTAAGATGGTTATAGCAACGTATAAACTTCCATCAGCTCATCCCTGCTGATGGTTAGTTGAACCAATCGGGCTTTTACGGACAGTTGATCTACCACCCATACTGCTTGATTTGCTTAAGTGCTTTATGCGGGAGTCTTACTGTCCGTTAATGCGGGGTAAATGGCAAAAACAAGTATTCCTAGATTGACCAATAGAGGAATCATTCCTAAAAGAGCTATCGTTTCCATAAGCTAACGCCCCCCGACTATATTCTAAAACTATATTACCATATTCTTCCGAAACTCTCTTGTTATTTTCAAAAATAATAAATCTACGAAAACAGCAAGGCTGACCTATTATTTGCATGCAAAAGCCGCTTCCAGAAAGGAAGCGGCTTCACTTGTTCTTCTCAATTTGTTATTTTCCGAAATAAGGTTATCATCCACCCGATCATTCCAATCAAGAAAATAAGAATCCCATTAGCGATTGTGACAAGTCCTAATATAGCCCCGCCAAAGCCTGCGCCTTCCCCAGTACCGCCAGAACTCCAATCATAGAAATGGAGAAATAATGCACCGCTTGAAAATCCAATCACCGGACCAAGTAGCATAATCATAATCCCTGATACCATAAGATTTACTTTTTTCTTTTTAAACAATACAAAGGAAATGATAGTAAGTGATACTAAAATGAGGATAAAAAGAGCCAGAATTAAATAATCCATGAGATTTTCCCCTTTTCAATATCGATAGTTGAATAAGCTGCCCCCTTCAGCACCAAGTCCCATCCACCAATTTAATGCGGTCCCCATAATGCACATGCCAATGCATATGCTTATTGCTTTGATATTCACCGATGTTTGTTGATACCGTACAGGCTCCATATTCATCATTTACTTGCTTTGATACTATCTGAATCACCGAGAATAGATCAATCATTAAATCCTTCTCCTCTGGTTTGACGTCAACCAATGACACAATATGCTTTTTTGGAATGACGACGATATGTACTTCATAAAACGGACGTGTATGGTAAAATGCCAAGGTGTCTTCCGTCTCCCATACCTTCTCAACCTCTGTCTTTCCGTTCAGCACTTCATCACAATAGAAATCCTCTACTCCATTCGCCATGCTACCCACTCCTTCATCATTTTTGGATTCTCTACTTTATACGACATCTCCTGCTTCATTTCCTCTTAGTTTTTCGACAAGAAGCGGAATTTCGACTAAATCATTGATGAAGATGCCTGCTTCAGGCTCTTGCCAATTAGCGTCTCTTTTCCAAATGGTCTTCATTCCTGCCTTTTGAGCGGCCCTCACATCATTGAGTGGATGGTCACCGACAAATACACATTCATGCGGAGACACCCCTAGCCGATTCGCGGCTCTTAAAAAAATATGCAGGTCAGGCTTCTTTATTCCTTCCCATTCTGATAGAAGAATCACATCAAAGAACTCCCTAATTCCTAACCCGCAAATCGCATCCATTTGAAAGCGGCCGCGCCCATTTGAAATAATTCCTAGCAGAAGCTGCTTCTCTCTAAGACTCTGGAGCATGTCCAGCATGTGAGGAAACGCAATGCACCAATCCTTGAAATGATTCAAATAATCCTGAAGCAGGCTCTCGGATGTGATTTCAGTCATGTGATACTCATGAACCAATTGCTCATATACGCGGTCTTTCCATACATAGCCCCTATTATCCAATTCAAGGAAACGAGACACGTAGACACCCTTAGAAACAGGCTTTGATGGCGAGATTAAGCGGTCGTATTGGTTCTCAACAAATTCTTTGACGGACCGATCTCGGTCGAGCAGAGTGCCGTCTAAATCAAACAAAATGGCCTTAATCATCCAATCCCCCCATATTTTCTATCTATTATATAAGAGAATAATCCCCATATGGTCTTTACTAGGAAACTTTCAAAAAATTTCAAATTAAGAATTGACAGCCTAATTGATAACGATTATCATAATTATTGATAATGATTATCATTCGCAATCATTTAAATCTTAAAGGAGGAACAACATGCGAAAAACATTCATTTTACCTGCGTTAGCCATGGCCCTTCTGCTTGGCGCCTGTGGCTCTGAGGATGCGGAAAGCTCAAATAAAACAGAAGGAACAGGAAAATCAGCTACAGCGATTGTCCTGACTGACTTTGCCGGACGTGAGGTTTCCTTTGATCAAGTACCGGAGAAGATTGTGTCCTTAAGCGGTGGAGATATGGATATTATTTATGCGCTGGGCGGCGAGGTTGCCGGACGGCCGACATCTTCTCATGAGAAAGCAGATGCGCCCTATAAGAATGCTGTACAGATTGGTTCCACTCATGAATTCGACCTTGAGAAGATTGCCAGTTTGAAGCCTGATGTCGTGATTGGAAATAACCCGATGAACGCAAAGGATATTCAGAATTTTGAATCAATCGGGGCAGAAGCTCTTCTCACATCCGCTAATTCCGTTGAAGAAATTAAGAACCAAATCACTCTTTATGGGGATTTACTGCAAAAGGAAGAAAAAGCAAAGACATTAAATGAAGAGATAGATGCCGAAATCAGCAAAGTAAAAGCCGACAGCAAGGACAACGAAAAGCGGGCCTTGCTTGTATACGGTGCACCTGGTACATACATGGCTGCCCTCCCGAATTCATTGAGCGGGAATCTGCTTGAACTTGCAGGCGGCCAAAATATCGCCTCTGATTACCCTGCACTCGAACAATATCCGCAATATGCCCAGCTTAATACAGAGCGCATTGTGGAGGCGAATCCAACCCATGTATTTTTGCTGACTCATGGCAACCCTGAGGAAGTAAAAGCCGGTTTCCTGAAGGAAATGTCTGAAAACCCTGCTTGGAATAAGATTGATGCCGTCAAGAATGAAAAGGTCGAAATTCTCCCAGCTGATTTATTCGGCACGAACCCTGGCACAAGAGTAACAGAAGCCATTTCTTATTTAGATGAAATCTTGAATGCTGGAGAATGACCATGAAGATTGAACAGCGAACAATGAGAAGAAGGATCCTCACCCTAGTATTGCCGGTTCTCCTGCTGTTTGCCTCCTTCTATGGATTGACATATGGCTCAGTGCCCATATCTTTAGGCGATGTATGGAATACGCTCACCAATCAGGGGACAGACGTGCAGGAAACCATCATAAAGGACCTTCGTCTCCCGCGAGTTATCATTGGATTGTTAGTGGGTGCCTGCTTAGCTGTATCAGGCGCCCTCTTGCAGGGTGTTATGAAAAACCCGCTCGCAGACCCAGGAATTATCGGCGTTACGGCAGGCGGCGGCTTGGCAGCTTGCGTGATTATGCTTATCTTCCCAGCCCTCTCCTATTTATTGCCGCTTGCTGCCTTTGCTGGGGCATTCTTGACATCACTCGTCATTTATTTCCTCGCCTGGGACAAGGGAGCCTCCCCGCTTAAGATCATCTTAGCAGGGGTTGCTATCAGCGCCCTTTTAAGTGCTGTTCAAAACGGCATCATGAATATTTACAGCGATCGTGTCCAGTCCGTTATTTCCTGGCTGTCCGGAGGTCTTAGCGGACGGAGCTGGTATCATCTTGAATTTATGTATCCGTATGCACTCATCGGTCTAGCTCTATCATTCTTTGCCATTAAGCCGGTCAACCTGCTCATGCTGGGCGATGATTCGGCCAA
This sequence comes from Pradoshia sp., assembly GCF_051873915.1. Classification (NCBI taxonomy): domain Bacteria; kingdom Bacillati; phylum Bacillota; class Bacilli; order Caryophanales; family Bacillaceae; genus Pradoshia; species Pradoshia sp. Next base: position 1,518 of record NZ_JBJEFJ010000003.1, on the reverse strand, counting down.
GCTGCTCGGACAAAGAGTCGAATTGACACGTCTGACCATCATTTTGCTCGCTTCCTTTCTTGCCGGTGCTGCTGTCAGTGTTGCAGGATTGGTCGGCTTTGTCGGGTTAGTCATTCCGCACATCATCCGCATCTTGATTGGAAGCGATTATCGCTACTTATTGCCGTTTTCAGCATTAGGTGGTGCGGCACTCGTTGTCTTTGCCGATACGATTGCAAGAACTTGGTTTGACCCGATTGAACTGCCGGTCGGCATATTGCTGGCAGCGCTCGGCGCCCCGTTCTTTATGATTCTATTAAAGAAAAGGAGATTAGTAGGATGAATGCTATTGAAGCGAGTAACCTGTGCCAAAGAGTAGGCTTCTTTCAGCTGAAGGATATCAGTCTTGTGATACCAAAAGGGAAAATGACAGCCATTATTGGACCAAATGGATCTGGCAAATCTACTTTCCTGAAGATTACGGCACAATTAATGGGGATGGATGAGGGAGAAATTCTCGTTCAAGATCAACCAATCCATACATACAAAAGGCGGGAATTTGCCAAGACCATATCCATGCTCCCACAATCGAAGGAAGAACTTCCGGACTTATGCGTCAGGGAACTCGTCTCCTACGGGCGCTCTCCGCATCACTCGTTTCTACACAAGGGCAGTAAAGCGGCGGATGAGGCTGTCATTGACTGGGCGTTGGATATAACCGGCACGAAGAAGCATGAAAGCCGGATGTTCCATGAGCTGTCAGGAGGAGAACAGCAAAAGGCACGCATCGCGATGGCCCTTGCGCAAAAAACGGATATCCTTTTGCTCGATGAGCCAACAACTTATTTAGATATGGCCCACCAGCTTGATTTAATGGAGATGCTGCAGGAAATTAACGATCAATATGGAATAACCATTGTAATGGTCCTTCACGACCTTCAGCAGGCCGCTGCTTACAGCCATCACATGATTGCTTTAAAGGGGGGATGTCTCATAGATCAAGGAAAACCAAAAGAGCTTCTCACTGCATCTTTTTTACAGAAGGTTTATAATATTACTGCAAAGATTCATTTTGATGAGGACTATCCAGTCATCATTCCACAACTCAAACAAAGGAGATTGATAGTATGATCGTCGTTCAAAACAAATTCCAAACGAAAAAAGGCTTTGGCGAAAAAATGGGAGCAGCATTCACGAAAAATGACTTAGAAACATTTAAAGGATTCATCCGCGTGGAAGTTCTTTTAACACAAGGCGTGGAAGAAACAGATGAACTAAGCGTCAATATGTATTGGGAAGACAAAGAAAGCTTCGAGACTTGGAGAAACAGTGATTCCTTCAAGAAATCTCACGCACGCCCGGCAGAAGGCTCTTCAGAGGCGAAAACAGAATCCCCAATCATCAGCAATAAAATCAGCATCTTTGATGTAGTGGCTGTTAAAGAGGGAGCCGTTACAAAATAATAAACCAAAAAGAACAGCGCTCAAAATCCTTGAGCGCTGTTCTTTTTATTCTATTAGCTTTTGAAAATCATACTAA
>NZ_JBJEFJ010000002.1:0-22357 GCF_051873915.1 Pradoshia sp. | reverse complement strand
CCTCTCTCCCATCCTTCACCCACACCTCCTACCAAATTCAAAGGCAAGGGTTTCCCTTGCCTTCAACCTTACTATTTAACTATTTTTCTACGAATTTCCGATACATCTCACGCGGATTATGTTGGTAGCAAGAATAGGTCTTGGTTGTTTCAATGAAGGGGTGATTTCTTTGCGTGTTCTTGATGAAAGAGTTGTAGCTGCTCCATTGGTAGTCTTCCGGTTTTGCAACCATCCCAGCTACTACTGGGTTTAGATGAATATATTTGCTTACATTGAGAAAATAATTCTCTTGATCTACATGGATAGCATGAAAGCGATCTTGAAAGACATGACCTTGAGTTTGATATGTGCGATTGAAATAACTGGAGTAGCGCTGCAAGATGGTTTGCATGATTTTACTCGGAGAATGTGTGGTGGACTGAATGAGGAGATGAAAGTGGTTGTTCATAAGACAATAAGCGTGAAGTTTAAATTGATATTTATGATGGGCTTCTGTGAGAATAAGAAGAAATCGATATTTATCTATATTGTTTAAAAATATCGGTTCCTTTCTAGCTCCTCGGTTCGTAATGTGATAAATGGCATCATCAATCCATGAACGTGGTATTGGCAATGTTTTTTCCTCCTTTCCAAAAGTATTCCCTCCACCCTATTTTCATTCGCCCACCCTATCCCCATTTCCTCCAAAAAACACATAAAAACCGGAGCCCAAAGGCTCCGGTTTTCATCCATCCTATTTCTTATGCATCTTAAATTCCAGGAATAGCTCGTTATAGTAGGCGAGCATTTTCTTTCCGAGGTTGTTGTAGACCTCGAGTCTTGAGGTTAGTTCCTCGGATGGGTAGAAGCGTTCATCGCTTGAGACTTCTTCGCCAAGGATGTCCAAAGCAGCGGTGTTCGGCGTTGAGTAGCCGACGTAGTCTGCGTTTTGGGCGGCGTTTTCAGGGTCAAGCATGAAGTTGATGAATTGGTGTGCTCCGTCTATGTTTGTGGCTGTTTTTGGGATGACCATGTTGTCGAACCAGAGGTTAGATCCTTCTTCTGGGACGACGTAGTCGATGTTTTCGTTTTCCCACATGATGTCGGCGGCGTCGCCTGACCAGACGAGACCAACGGCTGCTTCTTCTTGGGCAAGCAGCATTTTGATTTCATCCCCGACGATGGCTTTGATATTTGGTGTCAGGGTGTCGAGTTTGTTTTTCGCTTCTACGAGATGGTCTTTATTTGTGTCGTTGAGCGAGTAATGCAGGCTGTTTAAGCCCATTCCCATAACTTCGCGGGCGCCGTCTACGAGGAGGATTTGATTTTCGAGTTCTTCGCTCCAAAGGTCGTTCCAGCTGGTGAATTTCATGTCAGGGAGCATTTTTGTATTATAGGCGATTCCGACTGTTCCCCAGAAGTAAGGAATCGAGTATTTATTATCTTCATCAAAGGATAGATTCAAAAATCGATCGTCAATGTATGGAAGGTTTGTCAGCTTGTCATGGTCAAGCTCATGGAGCAGGCCTTCTTCCTTCATCTTACTGATGGCGTATTCAGATGGAACAGCGATATCATAGCTTGTTCCGCCTTGTTCGATTTTTGTCATCATCGCTTCATTAGAATCAAAGGTTTGATAGATGACCTTGATACCTGTTTCTTCTTCAAATTTATCAATTAAATCCGGGTCGATATAGTCTCCCCAGTTGTAGACGGTCAATGTATTGTCACCTGAGTATCCTTCTGCACTATTCAATCGATTGATTAAATAAAGAAGACCGAAGGATACGACCAGGATGATGATAAGTGAGCGGGTTAATTTACTCATTCTCTAACCCCCATTTTTTGTGGCCTACCGCTGCGTTTGGTAATGAAGTAATACCCGATGACCAATAGGATTGTGAACAGGAATAGCAATGTACTCAAGGCATTGATGGTCAACGAGATTCCTTGGCGTGCCATAGAGTAAATCTCGACTGATAAGGTACTGAAGCCGTTTCCTGTTACGAAGAAGGTAACGGCGAAATCATCGAGCGAGTAGGTCAATGCCATGAAGAACCCGGCAAAGATTCCCGGTGTGATGAATGGCAGAATGACCTTCGTGAGTACATTCCATTGGCTTGCCCCAAGGTCGCGTGCAGCATCGATTAAGGTCGGGCTCATTTCCTGCAGCTTTGGCAGCACCATGATGACGACGATTGGCACACTGAAAGCAATATGTGACAGAAGCACGGATACGAAGCCAAGCTTGATACCGATAATCGTGAACATAATAAGGAAAGAGGCACCGATGATAACATCAGGGCTGACTATAAGTACGTTGTTTAATGATAACAGCGTATTTTTTGTTCTTCTTTTCCTCACTTCATGGATGGCCAAAGCGCCAAACACACCTAGAACGGTGGAGATCAAGGCAGATAATAGAGCGATAACCAGAGTATTTAAAACAATAATTAAAAGCCGTGTATCAGCGAAAACTTCCTTATACCAGTCAAGTGTGAATCCATCAAAATTATGCATCGTTCCACCCGCATTGAAGGAGTAAAACATTAAATAGAAGATTGGCGCATACAGGATGGCAAACACAAGAATTAAGTATAGATTTGATAGTTTAAATTTCTTCATTTCCCATCCCTCACTTTCTTCTGCCTGTCAGGATCATAATTAACACCATGGCAATAATCAAGAACACGGCAATCGTTGCACCCATTCCCCAGTCCTGGGTGACGAGGAAATGCTGTTCAATCGCGGTACCAAGTGTGATGACACGGTTACCCGCAATCAGGCGTGTGATCATGAAGAGTGACAAGGCAGGAATGAAGACGGCTTGTGCCCCTGATTTAACCCCGTCAATCGTTAGCGGAAGGATGACGCGTCGGAAGGTCACCCATTTGGATGCTCCAAGGTCTCTTGCCGCATCAACATAGGATTGGTTCATTTCTTCAAGCGCATTATAGATTGGCAGAAGCATGAACGGGATAAAGATATAAGTGGCAACAAAGATAAAGCTGAAATCCGTGAACAGGATTTGTTGCGTTCCAATGCCGAGCACCTCCAAGAAGGCGTTGGCAGCACCGTAAGTGCCGAATATGCCAATAAAGGCATATGCTTTTAAAAGCAAATTGATCCAAGTCGGTAAAATAATTAATAGAAGCCATAATTGCTTATGCTTTGTTTTTGTCAGTAATAATGCCGTTGGATAGGCAATCAATAAAGCGAGTGCCGTTACAATAAAGGCGTACCAGAATGAGCTAAGTGTCATTCTTAAGTATACCGGCGTAAAGAACTTCGCATAGTTCTGAAGCGTGAATCCGCCATCAATGCCGATGAAGGAATAATAAACAACCAAAAGGATTGGGAAGACGACAAATAGCGCAATCCAAAGTGTGTATGGGATGAGATATAAGGTTTTGGCTCTATTCTTCATGGCCGGCCTCATCATACGCTTCTAGACGTTTATCGAATTCTTCTTCCGTTTCCCCCGGCAGCATGACATGGATCGCTTCCTCATCGAAATTCAAGCCAATCTCATCTCCCACAATCGCTTTTCTCGTGGAGTGAACGAGCCATTCATTGCCTGCCTCATCAAAACAGCAAATCTCGTAGTGGACACCGCGGAACAACTGAGAATCAACGCGCACTTGCAGTTTCCCTTTCTCACGGGATGTAATCTCAAGGTCCTCTGGACGAATAACAACTTCCACTGTTTCGTTTGGTCTAAAGCCTTGGTCGACACAGTCAAATTCCTTTTCGCCAAATTTGACCTTGAAGTCCGCAATCATCTTACCTGGTACGATATTAGATTCCCCGATGAAATCAGCAACGAAGCGGTTGACCGGCTCGTCATAAATATCTGTTGGTGTTCCGCTTTGTTCGATGCGCCCTTTGTTCAGAACAAAGATCTCATCACTCATGGCAAGTGCCTCTTCTTGGTCATGTGTGACGAAGATAAAGGTAATACCAAGGCGGCGCTGCAGCTCGCGGAGCTCATATTGCATCTCTGTGCGAAGCTTCAAGTCAAGGGCGGATAGCGGTTCATCAAGAAGGATAATTTCCGGCTCATTCACAATCGCACGCGCGATAGCAACACGCTGGCGCTGACCGCCGGACATTTCTTTGATTTCACGGTTTTCATAACCGGCTAAGTTCACGAAACGCAGAGCCTCGGTTACCTTTTTTGCTACCTCCGCACCCTTCATCTTTTTGATACGCAGACCGAAGGCGACGTTTTCAAATACGTTCAAATGAGGGAATAACGCATAGTCCTGGAAGACCGTGTTCACTTGGCGTTCATTGGCAGGAACATCGTTAATCCGTTTTCCATCGAAATAAATATTTCCTTCTGATGGCTGCATGAAGCCAGCAATCAGACGGAGGATAGTCGTTTTACCACAGCCGGACGGACCGAGAAGCGTGTAGAATTTCCCGCGTTCAATCTCGAAGCTAACATTCTTCAATACGGCTGGATCGTCATCATATTGCTTGGTGACGTTCTCAAAACGAATAATGGGTTGATTAGTCATGGTCATTACTCCTTCTATGGACGATTAATTACAGATAAGACTCCGTCGCTACAAGCAATAATTCGCTCTCTCCAGCATGATCATTCACGATTTGATGATCTTCTGTCGCGCTGAAATAGATTGCTTCCCCAGCCTTGGCATAGTATTCTTTCTTGCCCAGAGTTATCATGATTCTTCCTTTTAATACATACGCAAATGTTTCAGACAGGGATGGCTCGAACTTCTTGAACTCGCCCTTTTCCTGCAGAGTCAAAAGAATGGGCTCCATTTCCTTCTCGTTGGATTCAGGGACAAGCCATTGAATTTGATAACCGCGCTCTTCATCAACGAAATCTGTCGTGTCTCCTTCTCCGTAGACGACCTTCTGGATTCTTTCCTCTTCATCAAAGAATTGCTTTGGCGTGCACCCAAGAACCTCCAAAATATCAAAGAAGGTCTCAATTGACGGGGAGCTGAGTCCTCGCTCCAGCTGTGATATATAGCCTTTGCTTAAGTCCGTCCTCTCACCTAGTTCTTCCTGTGTGAGCCCCTTTTTTAATCGTAAGTTTTTTATTTTGCTTCCAATCGCTTGTAACATTCTATAACCTCAAATCGGTTTATTATTAGTAAACCTGTGATAGAGAAAGTTTATTGTCATCAAACTTTTAGTTTACTTTTGACCTTGATTATTATACAGGATTATTGGTAAACTTCAACATTTTATTCTTGAAAATAATATGTTTTTATTTTCTGCAAAAATAGCAAAAAATTTACCCCAATAAAAAAAGCGCCTTTCAGCGCTCTCCTTCTCATTCATTATGACGGCTTCCGTATATACGAATGGCTTCGCTCATATAGTCTGCGAGTCCGTTCTTAATTTTGTCGAGGTTTTCCTTAAAGCGTTCATCGGCTGTGTACATATCCCCGAGTCCACGGAAAATCTCTATTGTGCAATCATAATGGTACCGTGTAATATGCATGCGCCACTCATGGATAAGCTCCTGCACGGCATCCTCCTCTGGCTTCCGGTCCATGACGGCCGCAATTCTCTCAAAGATGGCAGTTCGTTCTTGCTCGATTCGTGCAAAATCATCGTCCTTATACGATTTTCGCTTTTTCTCTGATTGTTCATAGGCCTCTGTTTGACCATACTTTTCTTTAACCTCTTGCTCATATTGCTTCTGGAATTGGTCGAGCTTGCTTCGGTCAAATGGCTTTAACCGTTTATTTGAATCCATCTCTTTTCCTCCTTTAATCGCTTCAATTGTTTCATCTACCGATTGAATAATACGCATCAAGCGGTCTCGTTTTTCAATGAGGATTTTCCTGTGCATCCGCAAGGCCTCCTCTTCATTGAATTGAGGATCATCAAGAATCCTTTTTATCTTGCTGAGCGGAAAGTCCAGTTCCTTTAGGAATAGAATTTGCTGAAGGCGGGCGGCATCCTGTTCATTGTACAGACGGTATCCGTTGTCTTCCAGCTGGCTCGGTTTTAGAAGATTAATTTCATCATAGTAATGGAGGGTGCGAATGCTGATGCCGGACATATCAGCTAATTCCTTAATTCTATACACCTTCAACCACCTCCCTTTCCTTCATCGTACAGCCTGACGCTACGTGAAGGTCAATGGTTTTGTTTAATGAAATTTCATCAGGGAATAGAACAAATGGATAAAAGCTACAGAGGAGGATAAAGCATGAAGGAGAATATGTACCAAGATTGCATTGATGCCTGCCTTGCCTGCATGGATGCATGCAATATGTGCTTTGACGCATGCTTGAGAGAAGATGATGTGAAGATGATGAGCGAGTGCATCAGACTGGATCGTGAATGTGCAGATATTTGCGCCTTTGCCGCAAAGTCTATGCAATCCAACAGCCCTTTTGCAAAGGATATCTGCAAACTATGCGCAGCTATTTGCGAGGCCTGCGGACAGGAATGCAAAAAGCATGATATGGACCATTGCCAGGTATGTGCAGAAGCCTGCCTAAGCTGTGCAGATTTATGCCGCAGAATGGCTGCTTAATGTAAGTGAACCCTCTGGAAACGAAGACATTCATTTCCAGAGGGTTCTTTTTTAAGATGAGAATAGAAGGTCTAGAATTTTCTTCCCAATCCGGCGGTTCTCCCCCTTAAAGGGATAGCAATGAATATGGATGGCCGGGTTGAAATTCAATTCAATAATAGCCGCATCTTTCTCCGATCCTTTCCCGTCCAAGCTCTTTATCATCATATCCACACCGCAAATGACGGCGCCTGCTGCTTGTGCAGCCTGCAGCGCCATTCGGTTATAGAGCTCCGGGATTTCATCCGTTTTATCGATGCTGTCACCGCCAGTACTGATATTGGAATTCTCACGTAAGTAGACGACTTCACCATTTGCTGGAACAGTTGAGAAGCTTCTGCCCTGCTGATGAAGAAGCATCTCCTCTGCCTCCCCCATTTGAATCTTCTCAAGTGGAGTCCGATAGCCTTTTCCGCGTAATGGATCCTCATTCTTTCGTTGAATCAATTCAGCAATGGTTGAGCGGCCATCCCCCATAACATTTGCTGGTACACGGCGTAAAACGCCTGCAACCTCATCGCCCAATATTAAAAAACGGTATTCTTCGCCTTGAATAAATTCCTCTATTAAGATGGTACGATCATGTTCAAATGCTATTTCACAGGCTCGGCGATAATCCTCCAAATGGTACCCTTCCGTAAAGATGGTAATCCCTATACCGAAATTCGTGTTCTTCGGCTTGATGACGATTGGTGAACCACCGTACTTAGGGTACTCTTTTACCGCTTCCTCAATTGCATCATAGGAATCCCCCTTAGGCACCCTGATTCCAGCCCGCTTCAAGACCTCCTTTGTCACCAGCTTATTCTCCATAATAAGCACGGTGCTATAGCTGTCCAAGGATGTCTTTGTTGCTTGCTTCACAAATTCAGTATGACGGCTGTCTGAAAGGCGAATGAAATTCTCGCTGCGGTCCAAGACCTCTATCTCCAATCCCTTTGCGATAGCGTCCTTCATCAGGATTTGAGTTGAAAGCTCCATATCCTCAAATCCTGCAAGGCGATAGGAGGTCGCCTTGCTCTCCTGTAAAAAGGCAAAAGATTGTTTCATATGAAACATTATGTAGGAATCTTCCTTAACAGCTCGAATAATTTGCTCCGCATAGCTTTCAGATGGATTTTGATATCTTTCCGCTCCCCAATCTGCCGCTTTCTTCGCCCACTCCAGCTCCATTTCCTGATAGAGCTCTTGCATACCGAAAAGGATTTGCTCCTCTTTAACTTCCTGCTCTTTCTCCTCAAGGAAGAACATATATAAGACAAAGGCATGGATGAAATAAAGCATCTCTTTGCTGATTCCATTCTTATAGAAAGGATTAAGATCAAATAAACGAATCTCGATATACTCAATGCCCGTTTCCACCAGCTGATGAAGGGTGTCGCCCTTCTTCCCAGCCTTTAGACGGACAGGGCTGTAAAACTCCTTCTCATTCATTAGTTCTTTTTCTTCTATTAATTGCTGCAGTCCTCGAATATAACGGTCGATGGATTGATAGGAAATGGTGAAATCGCGTAAGTTTCGGTAGCCGCACTTGCTATTCCGGACTGAAGGAACATCATGCTTCACATAACAGTCTTCTCCAAGCCGGATTGCCCTCTCTCGGCAAAAATCTCCGTAGGAGTCATGGAAAACTGGACTTGCTCCCATAATCTGAATGATTAGTCCGAGATAACGGTGTAAATGACGAACTACCTTTAAATACAGCTGATCTTTAAATTCTCGATAGTCACAGCCCTTTCCGATTTCCTTGTGTAAAGAGTGAATCAAGTCCTCTGAAAAAGAAAAATTATAATGAATTCCGCTCATCAGTTGCTTTTTCCGTCCATATTTCTCGCCTAGCCTTACCCGATATTCCTCTTCCTCCGGGTCCTGCATATGGGCAATCGGGATGAGCTTATCCTCCTTGGGGACAATTGGCGGATTACTGCTCGTCCATAAATACTCGCCTCTCTTCTCCAGTTCAATGCTGATGATGTCCTGCAGATTACTGAGAAAATCATATGCCTCTTCAATGGAAGAGCATGCGGGCGTTACCATCTCGATCTGACTTTCCGAAAAGTCTGTTTTGATATAGGGATGTGTCTCCCTTCGCCCAAAGCTTGAAGGATGTTCACTTAAAGCGAGTCTCCCGTTCTTGTCGACTCGTACATTCTCTTTCTCTAGTCCAAACTTGCCCTTTAATAGGAGGGACGCTAATCCATGTTGCTGTATGGCTGCTAGAAGCCTCTGATCTGTCTGTATCATTGATGTCTCCCCTCTAAAAACCATCTGAATTTATAGATGATGCGTCAGGATTTCTTTAGCTTCTCCAAATTCCTTTGAACCTTCCGCTTCAGTGTGACCTTCGATAACTTTATTTTAATTCTTTTTACCTTTTGGGTATACATACTTTGTCTTCTCATCAAAGGACTATATAAAACCAACAAAGGATACTTGGCTATTTTACAGCAGCTTTTCTACATAATATCAGCCGGTCTATACCATAGTAATACATGAATAAACCAACTTAAAACATTAATGACAAGGTGGACATCTTTACTACTTCTACATGAAAGAGGCGAAATCTATATATTACTATAAAGAGGAATTAATCAATATTATTAAGCCTGATAAACCTGACCCTGCCGCTGCGAAAGTCCTGCAGGAAACTTTAGGCGGCCAGTTTGGCGAGATGCGCACGATGATGCAGTTTTTCTTCCAGAGCAGCAATTTCAGAGGCAAGGCTACCCAATACCGAGATTTAATCCGCGGTGTTTTCTTAGAGGAAATTGCCCATGTTGAGCTTGTACAAAACACGATTAACCAGCTTTTGAACGGTTCTGGTTTGTCTGATCAGCCGGGTGACGGCGGAACAGATGGAGCCCCGCTTGATGAAGCCATTAAGCATGCCAATCCTCATCACTATATTATGGGTGCCCAGGCATCCATTCCTGTTGATGCTGGCGGCAACCCTTGGAACGGATCATGGGTATATGACCATGGCAACCTCATTGCTAACCTCCTTAACAATGTGACATTAGAATCCACTGGTGTATTACAAAAAACCCGTATTTACGAAATGGAGCAATAACCAAACATTCCGAGAAACACTTGGCTTCTTGATCGTACGGGACAACGCCCACCAAAATGCTTTTGCCAAGGCGCTTGAGACTTTAGGTGTTGATTGGGGCAAGCTCTTCCCTGTCCCCAACTATGACATCAATAAATATCCTGAATGCAAAAAATATGTAGACATGGGCTTCCATAATGCCCAGTTCAATTTCCGTCTCGACCCAACACGAATTGCCGAGGTCTTCAGCGGACAAACACCAAGCCGTAATGGCGGTACATTGGCCGTAGAACCTCCGCCAAAAGGCTTCCCTGTCCCGCAAATGCCTGATATGCCAAATGAGCATGCCCCGGGAATCCAGGATATGAATGCCTAAAAAGACAAGACAGAGAGCCGTTCCCAGTCGAATGGCTCTCTGTTTTATTGAATAATCATTAATCAATCGATTGATTAACAGCTTCCAAGCATGCTCCACCCTTCTCTTTCTTCCTCTGAGAGGATAGCTGGCTCAAAGCCAAGCTTTCCATAAAGATGAATCGCGGCCCCGCTCGTTGTTTGTGTCTTTAAATACGCTTCATCATGGTAGAGGGCAAGCAGTTCCATTGCTTTAGAGATAAGCGCCTTCCCCAGCCCCTTCCCTTGATATTCCGGGATGATTTCTACCCAGTGCATACGCCCGATTGTCCGCCTATTCCATTCACCGAACCAAGCTGTCGCGGTGCCAATGGGTGTTCCCTCTTCATTCAGAAGGAAGAGCATCCGCTTTTTTACCTCAGCTAGATGAGGGGTGAATTCTCGTTCAAACCGGTTCAGGGCGACGTCAGTATCAAGAAATTCACCTGTCGCCACATTGATTCTTGCCCAATTTGCTTCATCCCCCTCTTGAAAAAGACGAAATTGTACGCCCGCTGGGACCGGTGACTCTGGTATAGTTTTTAGTAGAGTATACATATAGAGTGGTATGGATTTCATATGAGTCATTCCTCACTTTATCATGATTTTATCCTGCATTAGTTGGGCAGCCCATTCCATGCCCAATTGATTCAGCTTACAATCAGTCGGGTTAAGCTCACTGATTGAAGTTTCACTTCATAGGAGGTACATAACAGATGATGCTAGATGAGATTAAAAATGGTTTAGTCGTATCCTGCCAGGCGCTTCCCGATGAGCCGCTTCACAGTTCCATGATTATGGGAAGAATGGCACTTGCTGCACAAGAAGGCGGAGCAGTCGGCATTCGTGCCAACACACGGGAAGACGTGATGGAAATCAAGAAACAGGTTTCCCTGCCGGTTATCGGAATTGTGAAGAAGGAATATCCGGATTCCCCGATTTATATCACTCCGACCCTTAGGGAAGTGAGCGAGCTTGCCTCTGCCGGTGCAGATATGGTTGCCTTAGACGCCACCTATCGTGACAGACCGCATAATATTACGCTTTCTGAGTACGTCCAGTCGATTAGGATTCATTTCCCTGAGCTCCTGCTTATGGCTGATATCTCCACAATGGGAGAAGCCATTGAGGCTGAAAGACTGGGCTTCGACTGCATTTCAACGACCCTTGTAGGCTATACGCCGTACACGAAGGGACAATGCATTGACCACAAAGATTATGAGCTGCTGCGTGAGCTCGTCTCCACCATCAGCATCCCGGTCATTGCTGAAGGGAATATTCTAACGCCTGATATGGCTCGTAAATGTCTTGAGCATGGGGCCCATGCCGTTGTCGTCGGCGGTGCTATTACAAGACCCCAGCTCATTACAAAGCGCTTCATTGACGGCATGAAGGCTGACTAAAAAAATGGCGGACCTGGTTAATAAACCTGGTCCGCCTTGCTGATTCATTAAGGATGAGAAACAATTAAGCTTGCATCTCCACTGATTTCAAATTGTCCAGTACCAGATGGGAGGATGAAATGTGTCCCCTTCTTGATTGGGAATGTGCCTTCAGCTGTCTTCAGTGTACCTTCACCCGCAATCACGCTTGCCAGCATAAATGGTTTTGCCTGTGTAAGTTCTGCCGCGCCAGCTACATCCCATTTATAAACGGAGAAATACTCTGTTTCCACAAATGTCGTCAACATCACACCAGGTCTTTGCTCCTCCTTAATGTCTACATTGGCATCCTTGTGCGGAACCATGCTTACATCAAGGGATTTTTCAATATGAAGCTCCCGCGTTTGGCCATTTTGGTCCTTGCGGTCGTAATCATATACACGGTATGTCGTATCAGAGCTTTGCTGCGTTTCCAGCACAAGTGTGCCTTCACATAACGCATGAACAGTTCCGCTTGGGACATAGAAGAAGTCGCCCGGCTTAATGGCCACACGGCGCAGGAGTTCATTCCATTCTCCTTTTTCAATCATCTGGGCAAATTCTTCCTTGGAGCCGGCATTATGCCCGTAGATCATTTCTGCTCCTTCCTTACAGTCAATGATGTACCAGCATTCTGTCTTGCCAAGCTCGCCATTTTCATGGATATTGGCATATTCATCATTCGGATGCACTTGTACAGAGAGGTCTGCATTTGCATCGAGAATTTTCGTTAATAATGGGAATACCTTTCCTTCTAGACCGCCAAATAACTCACGGTGGTGATCCCACAGCTCGATTAATGTCTTTCCTTTGTATGGTCCATTTTCAACAACAGATGGCCCGTTTTGATGGCCTGAAATAGCCCAGCATTCTCCTGTATGATCAGAAGGAATCTCGTATCCGAATTGGTCGCGAAGCGCTGTACCTCCCCAAATACGTTCCTGAAATACTGGTGTTAAAAATAATGGTTGTGTCATAAAAGTCCGGCCTCCCATGAGGGTAATAATAATGTACATATTCACTATATAGGAAGGCGATTTCTTTGTCTAACTCAAAAAAATGAATATGCTTCCACCCATTGATACATAAAAAAGAACCTGCATGAAAACAGGTTCTCACTCGCGCTCACATACCTCCATTCCCTGATGTAATCACCCAGCCCCAGGCTTTTTCAAGGTCTTTCTCTGCAAATGCCTTCACTTCCAGATTGGGCATCATATTGCCAAGATTGGCCATGGATTGTACCCACTGAAGGTCTGATACAGCCGCAATCTTATGGAATTGGTTCATCCGCTTCGCATCGAATTTCAATCCACTGATCATTCCCATCAAATTAGTTCCATCCACGTCACGGATAATCGCCAGGATATTAAACTTTTGATTATTCCCATAATGCTTCGCCACATACCTCTCCAATTGATCCGCATCAGCCTGCGTTGCCTTTCCGCTGAATCGGACCGCAACCGTCATCATATCCTTTGATGGCAGAATTTCAAGCATCTTTTCCCATCCCCTTCTATACTGATTGAACTGCCGTACACCACACCGTTATACGAGTGTTCTTACGTTACTAAACTTATTCAAGGACACCGCAAGCTATTCGATCCCCTGAATCTCCTGAAGGGTCTGTCTTTCCATCATCCTCCTTATCATGAACAACAAGTGCGCTTCCGTCTTCATCCAATAAGGAGTTTTCTTTATCCGCTAATAAAGAGACATACTCTGTCGTGAATTCAAATTCGCCAGTGCCATCCTCTGTTACCTCAATATTCGGCAAATCCCCGGCATGCGGACCATTGTCATTTTCCACCCCATGCTTGGTATCATCAGGGTTGAAGTGAGCACCGGCAGATTCAAAGTCAGGACCCTCACACTTAGCCGTCTCATGGAAGTGAACACCATGCTTGCCAGGTTCCATTCCCTCTACCTTCAAGCTGACCTTTACACCATTTTCCTCTTGTTCAAGAACAGCTGAACCAGCTTTCTCATCATCACTGTTCTTCAATTCAACTGTCTTGCGGTTTGTCACCTTATTATCGCCATCCTGGTTATCCGCATTATTCTCGTTTTGCTCAATCTTATCGCTTGTCGTATCTAATTCTTCACTTTCAGAGCATCCTGCAAGGACGAGTACAAATGTCATGAGCATTAAAAAGATATATTTCTTCAACTTTTCTCCTCCTCTTCGTTTCTATTTACCTAAATTAACCAAGAGAGAGGCTGGTAAACACCCTTTTAAGGAAAATCATTCGATAGTCCTTAGGTGGAGGCAAAAAAAATAGACCATTCAATATGATCTATTTCGTCAATACGCTGCTCAGTCTTCTCCCCTCTTTTGAATAAAAGAAATAATATCAATATATAATGCAGTTATTTCCTCAGGCGTTTTGTCTAGGTCATTTCGCACCCATTGTTCAATTAAACCTAAGAAGGCAGAGGTAATAAAGGATAGATAGTATTCCATCGGGACATTTAAACCTGCATGGCTGCTTTCATGTTTCTCTAAATTAACACGCACTTTTTCCGTGAAGGCATCTCTAAATCGGAGATGAAAGCCTGCTCTTCCATGGTTGCTCAGAAATATTTTCAATAAGGGCGCATGCATCTTAATCGAGCTGAATAAAGCAGCAGCTAATTGCTCTTGCCCCTTTTCATATGTCTGCATAGATGAATAATGGAATTGTAATTCATCAATATGATTTCCTAGATCTCTAAACAATTGCTGCTCGATTCGATCGAGCAAATCATACTTATCTAGATAATGTAAATAGAATGTTCCACGGTTTATTTGGGCCTTTTTTGTAATATCTCCGACAGTAATGGCTTCAAACGGTTTCTTCTCTAATAGTTGCAGAAAGGAACGTTGAATCGTTTGTTTCGTTCTTCGATTTTTCTCCTCATATATGCCCATCACAATCACCTTTTCTCAAAATTGAACACATTGTTCATTTTGTTCATTGCTTCCTCTCTCTCTCGATTATAAAATAAGCAATAATTACTAAACAACATGTTGAACATTTGAAAGGGATGGATTTTGTTTGAGATTATTTAAAGAAAAATTAGCATGGGCAGCTCCCCTCGCGGTCATTTTAATTATCGCCTTATTCTCCGTGAACCTCTTTGCACAAGGAGACCCAAAGGTACGAAATTTACCGGTTGCCCTCATTGTCAATGATGAAGGTGAACATGTAGAGGCTGTTCAAACAGCCGTTGAACAAATGAGTAAAGGCACAGAAAGCGAAGAACCGATGTTAGCTTTTACAAATGAAAAGGAAGAAGATATCGAGGAACTATTTGATGATAAAAAATATTACGCGGCATTAGTCATTCCAGAAGGGTATAATGATTCATTGCAAAATGCGATGAAGAACAATGCTGCAGCAACTTTACAAGTGTATATTAACCAGGGGTATAACGCGACAGGCGCCAACTATGCGAAAACGGCCTTAAATGCTTTGATTTCACAATTGAGCAGTCAATATTCCACAAGCTTTGTAGCACAAATGGGCGACCAGCAAATTGGTGCAGACAAAGCAGCCGTTTTAGTTGACCCAATTGTTTCAGAGGAAAAGATATTCAATGCCATTACTGCTTCAACAGCAAACGGCAGTGCGCCAACCTTAATGGCCGTACCTGCCTGGGTCGGTGCCTTAATTGGCGGCTTCATACTATTCCTTGTTACATCTGGCATCTTTAAGAAAGAATTATTAACACGGAAGCAAGCCTTACGCCTAATGGGCGGTCAAGCTTTATTCGGTATAATCATCGCCCTGTTCTCAGGGTTCACCGTTGCAACACTTGGCTTAATCGCCGGTATTAATATGCCAAGCTATTTCTTAGTTGGATCATTCGTATCGTTTGCAGCATTCTGTTTCTTCTTATTAGTATCCGGAGTCACTTCCTGGATTGGAAAGCCAGCCATCACATTATTCATGGTTGTCATGTTGCTTGGGATGGGGGTTTTAATGACACCAAAAGAGATGCTCCCAGATTTCTTTGTCAACTTCATTCGTCCATGGGTGCCAATCCGTTTTGCTTCTGAAGGGTTACGTGAGATTTTCTACTTCGGCAGCGGATTCTATACCGGACAATCCTTTAACATTATTTTAGGAATCGGGATTTCCGGTCTTGTTATGTATCTTTTATCTATATTTAAACCAGTTCGTTCGCCAAAAGCGAAAGCGAAATAAACGTGTGGGCAGTGACAATTTAAGCCCCCTTCCTAATGAAAGCATGAAAAGCCAACCTTTTGCGGTTGGCTTTTCCCGTTTATTGGAATTAGGATTACCTTTTCAAGTCCACTAAAAAGCAACATTCATCTATGCTGCTTTTCGAACAAGAGGGTTCGCCACCATAAGTAAGACAATGATGATACCGAATGCCGCAATCGCCAAGAACATTTGCTGTACACTGATAAATGTCATAAGAATCCCTGCCAGTAAGAGAGAAGCAGGATTCACTCCCTCAAGCAGTACTCTCATCGTACTTTGCGAGCGTCCAATAACCTCTCTTGGAATCTTGACCATGAAAAGTGTGCTTAGCGTAATATTCACGAGTGTACTCCCTGCTCCGGCAAGCCCAATGAATAGGCAGCTGATGATAAAGTTCGTGATGACCCCTAAGCCGGCAAACGGCAATAGTATCATGAGCAGCCCAATGACAATGGGATAAATTTTCGGTCGGTCAGCAAAGAAATTGATGGCAATTGATCCTGTTAGAATACCGATAAAGAAGGCTACTTCAATAATGGCAAGTTGAGACGGATTATTTACATAAGCCGGCAAAAGAAGCTCGACCGGTGCAAACATAAAGTTAATCAAGACGAGATAGATAATCATGGCACGTAATATCGGAGCCCTTATGATGGTATGAAATCCTTCCTTCAAATCAGTCATAAAGACACTTCTATTCAACTTCCCTGGCTTCTTTGCCAATAGTTCAGGCTGATTAATCAATCGGATAAAGACAAAAGATAAAAGAAACATAATCGCATTGAATAAGAAAGCAAAACGGAGACCTATGGCCAGCAATATACCTGCGATAACCGGTGCTGCCAATCCGGTGACAACCTGTACTGTAGAGGACGCGCTTTGAGCACGAATCATGAGCTCATCAGGCACGATTGAACGAATCGCTACCGCTCTTGCAGGTGTAAAAAAGGCACTGAAACTTGAGACGATAAACGCTGAGACAATTAACATCCATGGTGCAAGCAGGTCTAGTACGAATAACGTAAATAACCCAAATAGGGCAAGCGACCGGAATATGTCAGCAGCAAGCATAATATTCTTTTGATTCCCACGGTCCACAATGACCCCTGCAAATATGCCAAGGATAATCGTTGGAATCACTCCGGCAGCAAGCACATACGCCATATGGACAGACGATCCTGTCAATTCCTTCATCGACCAAACAAGGGCCAAGGTATATACCCCATCACCCAGCATGGCGATTGCCTGCCCAAAAAGCAAATAGCGATAATTCCTAATTTGGAGTAAGTCTTTCATACTGCTCTTTTTTAAGGAATCTTCTGCCGGTTCCTTGACAGCTGTTTCTTCCAATATACAAACACCCCTAACTTGTTATCTATTATCCGTAAGGTTCGTCTAGATGTTAATTGGCAAGTTGATAAAATCTAATAGCTGAAATAAAGCGGCTATGATGAGGAGAACTGAGGTGCAATTTAAGGAGAGATTGTTACTATGATGATTATTTTATCATTTTAGAATATTTTAACAATATTTTTTCATAGAAAAAAGCCATAGTTTACACCATGGCTTTCTCTCCAAATTGAATCCGATGTAGATTCGCAAATACTCCATTATGGGCAAGGAGCTCCTCATAAGTACCGTCTTCCTCAATTCCTTTTTCTCCAACCACAATTAGTCGGTCAGCATTGCGGATCGTGGCAAGCCTGTGGGCGATGACCAAGGTTGTCCGATTTGCGGCAAGCTCCTCCAATGATTGTTGGATAATCCTCTCTGTCTCTGTATCAAGAGCGGATGTTGCTTCATCAAGGATTAAGATTGGCGGATTTTTCAGGAACATCCTCGCAATCGCGAGTCGTTGTTTCTGGCCGCCTGATAGTTTTAAGCCGCGTTCTCCGATTTCTGTCTCATAGCCATCCGGCAATGCCTCAATCATGCTTTCAAGATGGGCCTTCCTCGCTGCCTCCTTGATTTCCTCAAAGGACGCATCAAGTTTTCCATAGGCAATATTCTCACGAATCGTACCCGTAAAGAGGAACACATCCTGCTGGACAATCCCAATCTGCTTGCGCAAGGATTCAAGTGTCATCTCCCGAATATCAATACCGTCAATCTTGATTGCGCCTCCGTCCACATCATAAAAGCGAGGTATTAACGAGCAAATTGTCGTTTTCCCTGCCCCAGAAGGACCTACGAAAGCCGTTGTTTCTCCTGCTCTTAACGAAAGGGAAATATCACTTAACACTGACTTAGATTCATCATAACGGAAATCCACATGATCAAATTGTATATCCCCATTTAAATGATTGACCACGATGGCATTTTTCTTATCCTGAATATCAGGCTCTTGTTCAATCAGCTCGAGGAACCGTTTGAAGCCGGCCATTCCTTTTGGATACAGCTCAAGCAATGCGCTGATCTTATCAATTGGCTTCACGAGGACATTTGTATAGAGGACGAAGCTGACCAATTCCCCATAGGTAAGATTGCCATTAAAGCTCAGCCATGCCCCGACAATCAGAACAAGCAATGTCAAAAGACGCGTCATCATGTAGATGGAGGAATGCGTCCATGCCATGACCTTATAGGCACGCAATTTCGCCAAGCGGAATTTCCCGTTGTTTTTCCTGAAACGATTCATTTCGTAGGATTGATTCGTAAATGATTGCACAACACGTACACCAGAAACACTGTCCTCCACTCGAGCATTCACATCCGCAATCTCCCCGTACATGTCCTTCCATGCTGCATTCATCTTCTTATTACTGAAGACAACGAGCCACGTTAAGAATGGCACGAGGATAATGGCGACGATGGCTAAGGTCGGATTGATATTGAACATAATCAGGAAGGCCCCAATGAACGTCATGATGGCAATAAAGGCATCCTCCGGTCCATGGTGGGCAAATTCGCCGATATCAAATAAATCATTCGTAATCCGGCTCATGACATGTCCTGTTTTCGTATTATCAAAGAATCGGAAGGACTGACGCTGAACATGGTTAAACAGCTCCTGTCTCATATCCGTCTCTATATTCGTCCCAAGCTTATGGCCAAGATAATTCACAATGAACTGCAGGAATGTGCTGAGCAGGTAAACGAAGAGAAGCAATACTCCTACCGTCACAACCATTCCCCAATCCCCTGTTGGGAGCAATTCATCAATAAATCGCTGAACAGCCACCGGGAAAGCAAGCTCCAGCAAAGCTACAATGATAGCGCTGGTAAAATCTATCATAAACAGCCGTTTATGTGGTTTATAGTATGAAAAGAATTTTCTTAGCATGGTGATGTTCCTTTCTCCACCAAATGGTAGATATTCATTATACCAATTTCTCCTATGATACATTAAGCCAAATAAAAAAGCCCCTGTTTTTACAGAGGCTGAGGAGTTTGTATTCTGCGTTTCGCGATAATGTCCTTTTCATGCTTCAATAGCCATTCCTTTCGCCAAACACCGGATGCATAGCCGACCATCTTACCGTTTGCCCCGATAATGCGGTGACAGGGAATCAATACACAGACAGGGTTCCTTCCATTGGCGCTGCCTACAGCACGCACAGCCTTCTCGTTGCCTGCTAAGGAAGCAATGTCCTTATAAGAAGCAGTCGCCCCGTATGAAACAGACGTAAGGGATTCCCAAACTCTCTTCTGAAAAGCCGTGCCTTCAAATAGGTAAGGCACCGTAAAATCAAGCCGTTCGCCGCGAAAGTATTCATCAAGCTGACGGGCACACTCGACCATCACAGCTGGTGTCTCCTCCCGCTGCGTGTAAATGATCTCTTCCCGCTCCTTAAACAAAACGGACGTGACTGCCTCTTCTGTACCGCCAATCTCAATAATGCCAAGCGGCGATGGATAATCGAGTTTCATTGTAACAACCACTTCTAGCACGCTCCCTTCATACTAAAAGGGTAGCACAAGACGGCTACCCTTCCAATTCTCAATACAATTATTTTACATAATCCGGATAATCCGTAATAATGCCATCCACCTTCATATCAAGCAGGAATTGAACGGTATCCCTGCTTCTCGCTGTCCAGGACTGAACCTTCATGCCTGCTTCATGGACTTTCGTCACGAGCTCTTCGGTGACAAGGCCATAGCTTGGGTTGAAGTATTCGGCATAGTCAGCAAACTGTTCAATGGCCGTATCCGTTGTATCTGAGGCTCGATTGATGAGAACACCGATTGGCATGCGCGGCAGTAATTGATCCGCTTTTTTCATCGAATCAAAATTAAAGGATTGAACGATGACTTTTTCATTGCGCGGTTTGTCAAGATGATAGGCCTTCAGGAGATTGGCAACCTCTTCTTCAATTCCGGGATATAGTTCTGGAGATTTCAATTCGATTAAGATGCCAATCTTCCCTTTATACCTTTTCAGCACCTCTTCAAATGTCGGCACCTTCTCTCCCTTAAAGGTTTCTGACATCCAGCTGCCTGCATCAAGGGAGCGGATTTCTTCAAACGTCAGGCTCCCGACTTTCCCTGTCCCGTCGGTCGTACGGTCGACGGTAGTGTCATGGATAATAACGAGCTTCCCATCCTTTGTTCGTTGAACATCCACTTCAATATAATCAGATTTCATCTTCACTGCACGATCAAAGGCGGCAATTGTATTCTCAGGAGCATAGCCAGACGCTCCGCGGTGGGCAACCACCTCTGTTTTGTGATGACCTGCCGGTTCCTTTGCCAATGTTTCCTGCTCTGGCGCCCATAATAATGCAGCGGACAACCCAATCACTAATCCTGCCATCTTCCTCATACTTCACCACTCCCCATTTCGATTTTCCAACCATATTTAGTGTAAAAGAGGAACATGAATAATAAATGGCGAATAGGTGAATTTTAGGTGATAAATGGATGACAAAATTCAGGATATTGCACCTAGAAAATGATACAAACAAAATGGGAAAACCGGCCTTTGCCTTGTCTATCTCTATTGCTTTAGAGCATGTAATACCTTTTTATCCACACATATTATTCCTGCTTTCTACATATCTTTTTTCAAGTATTTTGATGAACAGCACACTTCCTTCTGAAGGTAGAACGCTGGTATAATATGTATAACACTAGTATAGGGAGGACAATACAATGACAGAGAAACAATCCTCTCAGACATGGGCCCTCACCCTTTTCTCCATCGGGGTGTTCATGGCTGCTCTGGATAACGGGATTATCAGCGCTGCTTTAACGACAATCAACGGTAACTTTGGCGTAAGCGCAAACTGGGGAGCCTGGGGAGTCACATTGTATACATTGGGCCTGGCTATCAGCGTACCGATTATTGGGAAACTTTCTGACCGTTATGGACGAAAGAAACTATTCATTATTGAAATAGCCATCTTCGGAATTGGTTCTTTGCTCGTAGCCTTGAGCCCAAACTTTACATTCTATTTAATCGCCCGCTTCATCCAAGCGATGGGCGGCGGCGGAATTTTCATCATCGGGAGCTCGCATGTTCTCAGTACTATGCCGGCTGAAAAGCAAGGGAAAGCACTAGGAATGCTTGGCGGCATGAATGGGATTGCCTCCGTCATCGGACCAAACCTCGGAAGCTTTCTTCTTGATTTAACAGGCAATTGGCATGTTTTATTCTTAATTAACGTGCCAATTGCCATCGCACTTGTCATTTTAGGCTTTATGAAGCTTGAAGAAACAAAGGATCCGGTTACAGGAAGATTGGACCTATTCGGGACTGTTCTGCTCTCCTTATCCATCCTTGGCATCATGTATGGCTTAACGAATATTGAGGGTGTTCATTTCTTTGACAGCCTGCTTGAGCCGAATGTATATGGATTCTTGCTTGGCGGCCTTTTCTTGTTCGCAGTCTTGCTCGTACACGAAAGCCGGACGGAGAAACAGGGAAAAGACCCAATCTTGCCGTTTCGTTTATTGCGTCAGCCAACCTACTTGCTGACCTTGTTGATTGGCGCCTTTTCTGGAGCGTTACTGGCCGGAATGATTTTCATTCCAGCATTTTCAGAGCAGGTACTTGGCATTGCCCAAGAGAATGCCGGCTATTGGATGACGCCGCTTGCACTTGCAGCTGGTGTCGGAGCAGCATTTGGCGGCGGATTGGTCGATAAGAGAGGACCTATTCTCGCAGTGGTTCTATCCGGCCTCATCTCGGCGATTGGCTTCTTCTTATTCCCGGCCTGGATTGACGTTAAGTGGCAATTTGTCATCTCTTCCTGCATCGCTGGTTTAGGGATGGGAATTATTCTTGGGGCGCCGCTCAATATTCTGGCAACGGAAAGACTGCACTCGGATAAGGGTACAGCCATCTCTACCTTATCCCTATCACGCCAGATTGGGATGACCATTGCGCCAACCATTTATGCCGGCTTTATTGCCCGCGGGTTCAATGAGCTTCCAAGCTTGTTTAAAACCGAATTCCCAGGAATCCTGCAGGACAATATCAAGGCAGCTAATCTCGGACCCGAGGGGCTTGCTGAGCTCGGCACTCTCACCTCTCAAATGTCCGGCGGTACAAGCGGCATGACAGAGGCTGAAATGAATCAGGTCATCAGCCAAATTCAGGACCCAGCCTTAAAGGACGCCGTCCTGTCCAGCGTGCAAGAGGTAACCACGATGGCAGCACAAAATGGGTACAGCGGCCTCTTCTACACCGCTGTTGTCATTGCCGTCTTAATCATTATCGCAACCGCCATCATGGCACCAATCAGAAAGAAAACGGCGGTAACAAAACAATCTGAAGCCAAATAATAAAAAG
>NZ_JBJEFJ010000001.1:0-4173 GCF_051873915.1 Pradoshia sp. | reverse complement strand
GAATGGTGAATATTTTATGAAAATAAAGCGGGTTACACAGATTTACACCTAATTTTCTGTATAATCAGAATTGTTGCCAGGTAAAGGGGAAGGGAGAAATTATGACAATCAGAGGGATTAATCATTTATTGTTTTCTGTGTCTGATTTAAATCGCTCCATTTTATTTTATCAGCAGGTGTTCGACGCAAAGTTGCTTGTCAAGGGGAGGACGACCGCCTACTTTGATTTGAATGGAATGTGGCTTGCCTTGAATGAGGAGGGCGGTATTCCGAGAAAGGAAATCAATGAGTCTTATACCCATATTGCCTTTTCAATCGATGAAGCAGATTTTCAGCCTATGCTGGAAAAGCTGAAAAAGCTTAATGTGAATATACTTGAGGGGAGAGAGCGGGATAGGAGGGATCGGCGTTCCATCTATTTCACCGATCTGGATGGGCATAAATTTGAATTCCATACAGGCACTCTCAAGGAAAGACTCGACTATTATCGGGAAGAGAAAGGGCATATGACGTTTTATTTGGATGACGATTGATCTAGGGATGATAAAAAAGACCTGTATGCCATGTTTCTCGGAAGAAAAGGACATAAAAGGGTTTAAGTGTGGTGGATTAAGGAAAAATGAAAAAAGTCGCAATCGTTCGATCAAAAAGCATGTAAGAAAACCTAACATGGAATTGACAATTAAATTTACATACCATACACTATAATTATCCTATTAATGATTAAGGAGGAGGCAGTGGTGAGCGGTAACATTAGAAGAACGATGCCACTTTTTCCAATGAGTATTGTCATGCAGCTGACCGATTTAACCGCGCGGCAGATTCGCTATTATGAGGAACATGAGTTAGTACAGCCTGCCAGAACAGAGGGCAACAGGCGGATGTTTTCATTGAATGACATCGACCGTCTGCTTGAGATCAAGGAGTTGCTTGACCAAGGAATCAACATGGCAGGTATTAAGAAAATCCTTGGTGGTTCTGAGGTCGTTTCGGAAGAAAAGGACGAGCCGAAAGAAACGCCAAAGCCTGAGCTGACAGATGCCCAGCTTCGCAAGCTTTTGCGAGATGAGCTTCTGCAAGCGGGACGCTTCACGACAAGAGGAGGCGCTCGTTCAGGAGACATGCACCGGTTTTTTCATTAAATTTAAATAAATGAGATTCACATTCAAGGAGGAAGAGGTAAATGGGGAAATATACTGCAGACGATATTAGAAAGTTAGCGAAAGAGGAAAACGTCAAATTTATTCGTTTACAGTTCACGGATATTTTGGGAACAATTAAGAATGTAGAGATTCCAGTAAGCCAGCTCGACAAAGCTTTAGACAACAAAATGATGTTTGACGGATCTTCTATTGAAGGATTTGTCCGTATTGAAGAATCTGATATGTACTTGTATCCAGATTTAGATACATGGGTTATTTTTCCTTGGACTGCTGAAAAAGGAAAAGTGGCTCGTTTGATCTGTGACATCTACAATCCAGATGGAACGCCATTTTCCGGAGATCCCCGTGCGAATCTTAAACGCATCTTAGGCGAAATGAAAGAACTTGGCTTCACAAACTTCAACGTAGGGCCTGAGCCGGAATTCTTCCTGTTTAAATTAGATCAGGCAGGGGAGCCGACGCTTGAACTGAATGATAAAGGCGGATACTTTGACCTTGCGCCAACTGATCTTGGCGAAAACTGCCGCCGCGATATCGTGCTTGAACTTGAAGAGATGGGCTTTGAAATCGAAGCTTCTCACCATGAGGTAGCTCCTGGTCAGCATGAGATTGACTTCAAATATGCGGATGCGATCACAGCTTGTGACCAAATCCAAACCTTCAAGCTAGTCGTAAAGACAATCGCCAGAAAGCACGGCTTGCACGCGACATTCATGGCGAAACCATTATTCGGTGTTAACGGCTCCGGAATGCACTGCAACCTTTCCTTATTCAATGAAGGTGTAAACGTGTTCCATGATAAAGAAGGAGAATTGGAAATGAGTGATACCGCTCGCCAATTCATCGCTGGTGTCATCGAGCATGCTCCTGCCTTCACAGCCGTGACAAACCCAACGGTTAACTCATACAAACGTCTTGTGCCTGGCTATGAAGCGCCTTGCTATGTTGCATGGTCCGCACGCAACCGCAGCCCGCTTGTCCGTATCCCTGCTTCTCGCGGATTGAGCACACGCGTAGAAGTGCGCAGTGTTGACCCGACAGCAAATCCATACCTGGCAATGGCTGTTCTATTAAGCGCCGGATTAGACGGAATCAAAAACAACAAACAAGCTCCAGCGCCAATTGACAGAAACATCTATGTCATGAATGCAGCTGAGCGCGCTGAGGAGGGCATTAAAGACCTGCCGGCAACTCTATACCAAGCCCTTCAAGAGCTTCAAAGTGACCAAGTCATCACTGATGCGTTAGGAGAGCACATCCTTGAGCACTTCATTGAAGCGAAAGAGATTGAATGGGATATGTTCCGAACCCAAGTGCATCCATGGGAAAGAGAGCAATACCTGCAAATGTATTAAGAATAAAAGTACCCCTGATACCATTGGTGTCAGGGGTTTTTGTTTGACCAGGGGTGGGAAATAATAGAAAAATAGATTGGTGCTAAGTTGATTGAGGGGGAAGCTATGAGTTTGTCTGAGTGGGTTTTATTAGGGTTGACAGCGGCGACCGCGTTCGTGGTGATGCTCCTTAAGCAATGCCGGGTCTTATATTTCTTCGTTTTATGTGCCTTCGGTTCTGCCCTGTTGTTTGCCTCTAGCTTCCTTCGTGTTGTCCTTTGGTTTCGTGGGTATTATATGTTTTGGCAAAAAGACGGTCTGTATCAAAGAAAAAATCGTAAACCATTAATGAGTACATATCATTAGTACATTCCCATCTGGATCTTGGAAGTTGAAATACGCAAATTCTCCGATTCGCTCGATCTCCCGTGTAATCACTGCTCCTGTACCTTTCACATAATGATAGGCTTCATCAATGTCTGCTGCATACAGGTTGAAAAGAACATGGCTGGAGGGATTTAGTTCAAATCCGGGATCGAAACGATGGTCATCTAATGTCAGACCTGTCTCAGATGTGACGGGAATATTGTATACGGGTGATTTAACTTCTTCTATATGGAAGGGTGCGCCAATCAGTCTGCAATACCATTCAGAGGATTTCTTCAGGTCGCTGACAT
This sequence comes from Pradoshia sp., assembly GCF_051873915.1. Lineage (NCBI taxonomy): Bacteria > Bacillati > Bacillota > Bacilli > Caryophanales > Bacillaceae > Pradoshia > Pradoshia sp. The sequence goes on along the minus strand of NZ_JBJEFJ010000001.1, from coordinate 999 downwards.
GAATGAATACATTGTTGATCTTGGATGAAAGTGGTGAAGAATGCATAGGGATTCCTCCTTTGTTTAGCTGTCGGTATTATTTATTCGAGATGAAAGTGGGAATTCCCTTTTCTTTTTGAAATACAGGAAAAGGATGCTTTCGGGTTTGTTGCAGCTAGAGGTGGAAAAATATTCGTGTTGGCGAAGGCTATTGAACGAATTATAATGTGACAATCCAGTTATCGGGCAGATTAATAGAAGAATAGAGTGATTGTTAGATAAGATGGCGGAAATGAAAGTTATGCAAAAAATAAGAAGAGTTCTTAAGGCAGCGATGGCTGAACGAGCAAGACAGGTGATTCAACATGAAGAGATTGAAAAGTATGATCATCTGTACATCGATTATCTAAATCAATTAACGAACGATGAAGAAAAGAAAGGGAAGAAAGAGAGCGTATGAAACGCTCTCTTTCTTTGTCTAACTGCGATGCTCTGCCAAATCAATTGCGCCTAAAACGATATGTGCCAAACCGAAGCCAATCACTGTGTTGGCTATCATCTTGTTGCTGCCTCGCATTTGTTTAAATGCATATCCTCCGGCGGTGACGGCAGAACCTAATACGGCTGGAATTAAACCTTCACGAATGTTCAATTTGAATTCCTCCACATCGAAGTTAGTGAGTGTGCAGAACACACTGGGATTAATATGTGTCATTAGGGAAGGGGTTATGTGTTTTGAAATAAATACCATTGTCTTATAACGAGGTATCATGCTATTATTCTCTAGTCGCCTCTTAGTGGAGAGGGATGACATAAATTCTTTTTAAAAAAAGTCTTGCACAAAAGAAGAAAAGCAGGTATTATATAAAAGTTGCTTCTGAAAAACGAGATAAAAACTTTTTAAAAAAAGTTCTTGCTTTTAAGAAGTGATGAGAGTATAATAAATAAGGTCGCTAAGGCGATTGAAAAAAGATTGTTCTTTGAAAACTAAACAAAACGAAACGCTAAGCAAGTCTTAAA